>JAHHSF010000145.1 GCA_020025375.1 Oscillospiraceae bacterium
AGATCAATCTGACCCGGAACTTCATCGCCCTGTCCACCCTGCACTACACCAGCTGGGAGGACTTCGCCCAGCGGCTGGACAAGCCCCTGGCCCACTTCCTTCAAATCTATCAGCCCGCCCCTTTTGAGCGCATCGGCCTGCGGTACGTGAACGCCTTTTCCCGGAAGCGGCTTGGTCTGGAGGGTTCCGCCTGGAACGACCTCTTGGAGCCACCCTTCCTGGGTCCCCTGGACGAGGAGGACATTGTGGAGAGCTCCACCACCAAGTGTTCCATCGACTTGGACACCCGACTGGTGGGGGACATCCAGATGAAGATGCACGCCGGTCCCGGCCTGCTGGGCGGCGGCAAACAAGACCCCGAGGTGAAGTTCATTCTGGACGGGGACTTCTCCGCTCAGGGGCAAATCACCCCCGACCGGGTGCCCGAGCGGCTGGAGGCCATGCACCAGTACGCTGTCCGCCTTTTCCTGGGTTCCATGACCAACACCCTCTTCACTGCCCTAGGCCCGGTGGATCCGGCCTGAACATCAAATAAGTGAGGTCTTGTATGATGGATACCATGAACTACACCATGCTCTGCGATTTTTATGAACTGACCATGGGCAATGGTTATTTCCAGACCGGCATAGACAAACAGATCTGCTACTTCGATGTCTTTTTCAGGGACGTGCCCGACGGGGGCGGCTTCGCCATCGCCGCCGGTCTGGAGCAGGTGGTAGAGTATATCCAGAACCTCCGCTTCACCGTGGAGGACATTGCCTACCTCCGGGGCAAGGGCGGCTTCTGCGAGGAATTTTTGAATTACCTCCGCCATTTCCGCTTCACCGGCGATATTTGGGCGGTGCCTGAGGGCACCCCCATCTTCCCCCGGGAGCCTATCCTCACCGTCCGGGCCCCCGCCATTCAGGCCCAGTTCATCGAAACCTATCTTCTCCTCACCCTGAACCACCAGTCCCTCATCGCCACCAAGTCCAACCGGGTGGTGCGGGCGGCGGAGGGACGGCCTGTAAGCGAGTTTGGCTCCCGCCGGGCCCAGGGCCCCTCCGGTGCCCTGCTGGGAGCCCGGGCCTCCTATATCGCCGGGTGTGCAGGCACCGCCTGCACCCTGGCCGATGAGCTCTACGGCTCCCCCGCCGGGGGCACCATGGCCCACTCCTGGGTCCAGATGTTCCCTGACGAGTACACCGCTTTCAAGACCTACTGTGAAATCTACCCCCACAACGCCACCCTCCTGGTGGACACTTACAACGTCCTCCAGTCCGGCGTGCCTAACGCCATCAGAGCGTTTCAGGAGGTCCTCCTCCCCAGGGGCATCACCCACTGCGCCATCCGGTTGGACTCCGGCGACCTCACTTACCTGTCCCGGAAGGCCCGGAAGATGCTGGACGATGCCGGGCTCACCGACTGCAAGATTGTGGCCTCCAACTCCCTGGACGAATACATCATCCGGGACCTTCTCCTCCAGGGGGCAAAGATTGACTCCTTCGGGGTGGGCGAGCGGCTTATTACCTCCAAGTCGGAGCCCGTCTTCGGCGGGGTCTACAAGCTGGCCGCTGTGGAAACCGCGGATGGGACCATCTTGCCCAAAATCAAGATTTCCGAAAATCCCGTCAAGATCACCAATCCCCACTTCAAGAAGGTCTACCGTCTCTTCGCCAAGGAGAGCGGCAAGGCCATCGCCGACCTCATCACCCTCCACGATGAGGAACTGGATGAAAGCCAGCCTCTGGAGTTCTTCGACCCCGAGGCCACCTGGAAGCGGAAGACGGTCACCGATTTCGTGGCCCGCCCCCTGCTGGAACCTATCTTCCAAGGGGGTAAGCTGGTCTATACCCTGCCCACCATGGAGGAGATCCGTACCTACTGTGCCGCCCAGGTAGATACCCTCTGGGAGGAGGTCAAGCGCTTCGAGAATCCCCACGCCTACTATGTTGACCTGTCCCAGAAGCTCTGGGACATCAAGCAGGACCTGCTAAAACAGAACGGATAGCAATATACAGTCCGTTTATCAACAGCCCCGCAAAATACGCCCCCCCGCGCGGGCCTTGCCCGCTCGGGGGGGCGTAGAAGTCCGCCGAATCAAACGCACCTGTTGACCATGGTCAACAGGTGCGTTTCTTATCTCATCACCCGCTCCAGTCTGGTTCCCAGGCGGCTGAGAATTTCATTTGTGATGGTGCCCGCCTCCTCCGCCAGATCCAGGGCGGCGATGCTCTCTTCCCCAGACCGCCCAATAAAAACGGCGGTATCCCCAGGCGATACCCCAGGCAAGCCGGTCACGTCCAGCAGAGTCTGGTCCATGCAGATTCGCCCCGCGATGGGAACGCTTCGGCCTCCCACCAGGGCGGCTCCTACCCCATCTGAGAGACAGCGGGGCAGTCCGTCGGCGTAGCCAATGGCCGCCACCGCCAGCCGGGTCCGGCACCGGGCCGTAAAACGGCGGCCGTACCCAGCGGTCTCTCCCGTCTCCAGCTCCCGCACCAGGGCGATGCGGGCCTTGAGGGAGAGGACGGGCTGCAGGTCCACAGGCCGGGCCAGCCAGTCCTCCCGGCTGCTCCACGTCCCATAGAGGGCGATGCCCACCCGGGCAAAGTCGCCCCCCAGCTCCGGGTAGTTGACCAACCCGTGGCTGGCCAGCAGATGGACCTTGGGAATGGGACAGCCCAGGGCCCGTAACCTCTCCACCGTCCCATAAAAGCGCTTCCCCTGCTCCAAGGTGAACGCCCAATCCCGTAAGTCCCCGCTGTCGGCGGCGCACAGGTGGGTAAACACGCCGGTAATGTTCAGATTCGGCAGAGCGAACAATGGGCGCAGGGCTTCCACATCCCCGCACTCCGCCCCCAGCCGGTGCATCCCGGTGTCCAGCTTCAGGTGGACCTTGAGGGGAACCCCGCAGGCACTTAGGGCCTGGGCGTGAGCGCCGTCCGCCACGGTCTGGGTCAGGTCCCAGCGGACCAGCAGGGGAGCCTCCTCCGGTCGGGTATACCCCAGGACCAGGATCTCCCCCCGGAC
>JAHHSF010000146.1 GCA_020025375.1 Oscillospiraceae bacterium
TTACAGGAGTACGACCCCGGCGTCGTGACAGACCCGGATGGTCTCCTCATCCCAGATGCTGGCCTGGACCTCCCCGATGTGAGCCTTGCCCAACATCTGGAAGCAAAGCCGGGACTGGCCAATGCCGCCGCCGATCGTGAGCGGCAGTTCGCCATTGAGAAGCATCTTGTGGAAGTGAAGCTCCCGCCGCTCGTTGCACCCGGCCAGGGTAAGCTGGCGGTCCATGGCCTCCGGGTCCACCCGGATCCCCATGGAGGAGAGCTCTACCGCCTTCCCCAGGATGGAGTTCCATACCAGGATGTCCCCGTTGAGGGTCCAGTCATCGTAGTCCGGGGCCCGGCCGTCGTGCTTGTTCCCCGACTTGAGCACCCCACCGATTTGCATGAGAAAGGTAGTGGGATGCTCCTTCACAAAGGCGTCCTCCCGCTCCTTGGGGGTGAGGGCGGGATACAGGTCCTCCAGCTCCTGGGTGGTAACGAAGGCCACTTCCCGGTCCATGAGATCCAGGGCCACCAGCTGAGGGAAGATGGCACGGAGGGTGGTCTGAGTCTCACACATGGCGTCCACGATGCGCTGGACGGTATCCCTCAGGTAGGCCTCGTTCCGATCCCGGGGGGCGATGACTTTTTCCCAGTCCCACTGGTCCACATAGGCGGAATGGAGGTTGTCCAGCTCCTCCTCCCTGCGGATGGCGTTCATGTCGGTGTAGAGCCCCTCCCCCACCGAGAACTGGTAGCGGTAGAGGGCCAGCCGCTTCCACTTGGCCAGGGAATGGACCACCTGGGCCTCCCGACCGGTGGCGGGCACATCGAAGGTGACCGCCCGCTCCACGCCGCTCAGGTCGTCGTTCAGGCCGGAGGTGGCCTCCACAAAGAGGGGGGCGGACACCCGGCGGAGATTGAGGGCCCCGCAGAGAGTGTCCTCAAACAGGCGCTTCAAAAGACCGATGGCCTTCTGGGTGTCGTACAGGTTCAGCCGGGACGAATAGTATTCTGGGATGTAAGAGCGTTCCATAGCGGTCCCTCCATCAAATTCAGTGAAATAACCTTTACATTATATCTCTTTTTCCCCCGTGGCACAAGAGGAGACGGGAAAAACCGCCCGGCGTTTGTCGGAACGCTAAATATCTCAAGCAAAAGCAGACACAAGGTAGTTGGAAAAACTCCATACCAGGCTGTCAAAAAAGTCCCTGCCTTTTTTTGACAGCCTGACGGGAGGCCGTTCTACGAGCGGCCTCCCGTTTCTCCATCATGCCGGACCCAGGACGATGGGCTGAATCTGCTGTCCCTCCAAGGCGGAGGCCACAGTCTGGACCACCAGCCCGAAATCCGCCACCAGGCTCCGTGGCTTACCCGCCGGGTCGTCCTGGCGGAAGGGGACAAAGTAGAAATCTCTCCGCGCCAGGAGCTTGCCGATGTTCTCTGCAGACCCGGCCAGGCCGTCGTTGGTGGAGACCGCCAGAATCACCGGCCTGCCGTTGCGCAGATGGGACTTGGCAGCCATGGTCACGCTGGTGTCCGCGATGCCGTTTGCCAGCTTTCCCAAGGTGTTCCCCGTGCAGGGGCAGATGACCAGGGCATCCAACAGCTTCTTCGGGCCAATAGGCTCAGCCTCCTTGATGGAGGTGATGGGACGGCGGCCGCAGATGCACTCCATCTCCATCATCCACTCGTGGGCCTCTCCGAAGCGGGTATCGGTGACCACCCCACTCTCCGAGACTATGGGGATCACCTGGCTCCACCGGGCGGCTACTCCCTCCAGGGCTTCCATGGCCTTGCTGTATGTACAATAGGAACCGCAGAAGGCAAAGCCAATTCGTTTCTCCTCCATCTCAAAGCCCCCTCTCCCGCAGGATGTGATAAACAGTCTGCTGGATGGCCCTGCCCGCGGTGACCGGGGCCACCTTTCCGGGCAGGGACAGGGCCCAGATTACCGGTACCCCCAGCCGCCCAGCCGCCTCAAGGTCCACCCCGCCGGGCTTGGAAGCCACGTCGATCACCAGACAGGAGGGCTTCAGGTCGGCCAGAAGCCCCTCTGTCAGAACGCGGGCCGGGATGGTGTTGAGCACCAGGTCGTAGCCACACAGCCATCCCGGCAGGTCGGCCAGCCGCTGGGCGGTGCAGCCGTCTACCTCGGCCCAGGCCAGTTGCTCGTATTTTCGGGCGGCCACCGTCACGAAGGCCCCCAGGCCCCGGAGCCGGTGGGCCAGGATTTTCCCGATTCGCCCATAGCCCAGGACCAGCGCCCGGCACCCGTGAAGGGTGATGGGCAGGTTTTCCATGGCAAGCTGGAGGGCCCCCTCGGCCGTGGGCACGGCATTGGCCACCTCCAGCTCCTCCCGCTTGAAGTAATCCTGGAGAACAATTTCCTTTTCTTTCCCCAGGGCGGCGGTCTCCGGGCCGATCAGGCCACCCAGGGCCAGCTGTCCCGGCCGCATGGCGGCAAAAACCTCCTCCATGGGAATGACCCGGTCCGACAGCGGGGTGAGGATCTTCCCCTCCTCCCCCGCCACCGGCAGGGGGAGAATCACGCAGTCCGCACGGCGGATGCCCTCCAAACTCACGGCCTCCAGGACGGTCCCTTTGGCCTCAGCCGCTTTTTCCAATCCGTAGGTATGTACCGTGTGGCCGTCCTCGGCCAGCAGTTCCGCCAGCTTGGCCTGACGCAGATCGCCGCCCACCACCCAAAAATGCATGGCTCGCATAGGCACGCCTCCTTTACCAGCCATCCTATGCCGGATACGGCGATTTGGCCCATGCCCAAGAACGAGCAAAGACTCCGCGCTTTTCCAGCGATGCAGCCCCGCAAATTCTATTGCTGTTTGACAGCTGGGGCCGGGTGGGGTACAATAAGCGTAACTATACAGAAACTTGACCTTGAAAGGACGACGCTATCATGCTTTTCGGCAATTATGAGCGCTACGCTTACAACAACGCCCCCCTCATCGAGACCATCTGCCAGCTCCGTTTTCCCGCCATCCTGAACATCGGGGCCAAGGAGC
>JAHHSF010000147.1 GCA_020025375.1 Oscillospiraceae bacterium
CAGAGCATGCTTGGCGGCGGTCACCGCCTCTCCGCCCCCGAGGCCGCCTATCGGGTGATGGATTCCGAACTTTTGGTCTTTCTCCCCCTCTTCCGGGCCATCGATGGGCTTCTCGCGGAGCGGGAAGCCGTCATCGTCGCCATCGACGGCATGGCCGCCGCCGGGAAAAGCACCCTGGGGGCTCTCCTCCAAAGACGGTACGGCTGTGCGCTCATTCATATGGATGATTTTTTTCTCCCCAAAGAGCTTCGGACCCCGGCACGGCTAGCCACCCCCGGCGGCAACGTCCACTATGAGCGGTTCCAGGACCAGGTGCTGGCCGGTCTGGCCTCCAAGAAGCCCTTCCAGTACGACATTTTCGATTGCCATGTCATGGCCTGCACCCAGCGCGAGACGGTCTCCCCCAATCGGCTCACCGTCGTGGAGGGGGCCTACGCCCTCCATCCCGCCCTGCGGGAGGCTTACGACCTGAAGGTCTTTTACCCGGTGGACCCTGTGGAACAGCTGGAACGGATCCGCCGCCGGAACGGCGAGGGCTGTGTCCCCGCCTTCCAAACCAGGTGGATTCCCCTGGAGAACGCCTATATCCAGGCCTGTAAGGTCAAAGAATGCTGTGACCTTATCCTGAATGAGGCAGCCGATGAGGGCTGTGATTGAGTCGGTCCTGTACTTTTCGTCCGCACCTCCGGCTCAGTTTTTTTAAGAAGTATAACCTTCTTGTTTTCGGTACAGAATACCAGTACACCAACGCTGGCTTCTCACCGATGCAAGGAGGTTTTTTCTTTGAACAGACGTAAACTGGTCTCTCTCTTTCTCGTGCTCACACTCACCCTGGCACTGGTCCTCCCAGCCTCCGCTTCCCTCTTCTTCGCCGAAGAGGCGGCGGCTCCCGGCTCGGTGGCCGCCTTCTCCAAGAGCGGCCTCTGCAATGGGGCCATCTCCTTCTCTGCCGCCGACTTCGTTGTGGAGTCCGGTGAACAGTCCCTGGACTCCATCCTCCTCACCGGCCTCCCCGACCTGGGCACCGGGGTATTGACCCTGGGAGAGCGGGAGCTTTCCCTGGGGGACTCCGTGGCCCTCTCCGCCCTGGACGGCCTGCGGTTCCAGCCTTTGAAGCAACCCGCCGCCTTGTCCACCAGCTTCTCCTTCACCCCCTATTTTGCCGACGGCACCGCAGGGGACGAGGTCACTGTGGGGCTCCACCTGCTCACGGCGAAGAACAACCCACCCATTGCGGAAAATTTGGAACTTGACACCTACAAAAATGTGGCAGTCACCGGCCGCTTTGCCGCCACAGACCCCGAAGGGGATCTGCTCACCTTCCGTCTGGTGGAAAAGCCTGCCCGTGGGGCGGTCACCCTGCCTGAGGAGGGCGGGGTGGAGTTCGTCTACACCCCCTATGAGAACAAAACCGGCAAGGACTCCTTCACCTACGTGGCAGTGGATGCGATGGGCAATCTCTCCGCCCCTGCCACCGTGAAGATTCGAATTGAAAAGGCCAAGACGAAGGTCACCTACGCCGACATGGAGGGTCTGCCCGCCTACCGGGCCGCCCTCCGCCTGGCCGAGGAGAAAGTCTTCGTAGGTGAGTGCATGAACGGCGCATATTTCTTCCGGCCCGATGAGCCGGTCTCCCGGAACGAGTTCGTTGCCATGGCCATGAAGGTAGCCGGGCAGGAGGCCCTGGACACCATCACCCGCACCGGCTTCTCCGACGACAAGGCCATCCCCACCTGGGCCAAGGGCTATGTGGCCTCCGCCCTCAAGTCCGGGGTAGTCCAGGGCACCATCGGGGAGGAGGGTGCCATTGTCTTCCAGGGTTCCACCCCTATCACCAGGGCCGAGGCCAGCGTTCTCCTGGACCGCATCCTCCATGTCACCGATGTGGCCGTGCCCACCCTCTACGCCGACAGTGACGCCGCCCCCGCCTGGGCCTATCAGGCTGCGGTGAACCTGGAGACCGCCGGGGTCCTGCACACCAACGCCAGCGGCGCTCTTGCCCTCGACCACGCCATGACCCGGGCCGATTCCGCCGAGCTTCTGGCCGGGGCCATGGACCTGCTGCAGTCCCGGGAAAGCGGAAACTGGTTCTGACGGGAAAAAAGGACAGCCTACCTTCTCCATGCGTGCACCTTTCACTTCTCCCTTGTCTTTCGTCTTTGTCCATGGTATCCTTGGGAGGAAAGGTGTGAGAGCATGAAAAAGATCAGCGTCAATTCCCCGGTGGTCCTTGGGCTCTGTTTCGCCGCCTTGCTGGCCCTTTTCCTGGATTCCGTCACCGGCGGGTGGACCACCCGGCACCTGTTTTCCGTTTACCGCTCCCCGATTACCCCTCTGTTCTTCGTGCGGCTTTTCGGCCACATCCTGGGACACAGTGGCTTTTCCCACCTGTCCGGAAACCTCATGCTCCTGCTGGTGGTGGGTCCGCCCATGGAGGAAAAATACGGCAGTGCAACCCTTTTGGCCGGTGTGGCCTTCACCACCCTGGTCTCCGGCCTGCTCCAGTGTATTTTCTTTCCCCACACCTCCCTGCTGGGGATGTCGGGCATCGTGTTCATGTTTATCCTTCTCTCCTCCCTCTCCGGGATGGAGGATGGGAAAATCCCTCTCACCCTCATTCTGGTGGCCATCCTCTACCTGGGTCAGGAGCTCTGGACTGCCGTCACCGTGCGGGACCATATCTCCCAGTTTACCCACATTGCGGGTGGCCTCTGCGGCACCGGATTCGGCTTCTTTGCCCACCGGAATTTCAGAAAATAAGTCAACAAAAAAGGACGGAAGCACTTCCCCACCTCTCAAAAAGAAATGTCAAGGGAACGAAGGCCGAACCATGGCAGGAAAAGGCGTCGTTAAAGTTTTTGAGAAATTTTTCATTTTTCTCTTGACATTTCTTTTTATTTTGCTATAATAATTCTTGCGCTTGCGACAGTGGGCGCAGATAGCGGGATTGTGTAAGGGTAGCACGACAGACTCTGACTCTGTTTGTGAGGG
>JAHHSF010000148.1 GCA_020025375.1 Oscillospiraceae bacterium
TGTTCCCGCACCACGGCCAGGGCCCCAGCCCGCTCCCACGGCGGCGGACGGCTCCTTCTGGAAAGGGCTGGTTACCGGGCTGAGAGGGAAGGTGGGCATGGCGGAATATCCCTTCCTCTCCAACCCCGACCTGGTGAAGGGGGTACTGGAAGGGGAGAAGCTGACCCTTTGGGCGGAAAACGGCATGGTAAAATCTCTGCTGGACAAGCCGGCGGTCACTGACCTGGTGACGGCAGGCGCGTCCGCCCGGCTGGGCAGGCCCGTCCGGGTTCTCTTCCGGGAGGGAAATCCTCCCCCGACGGCGGTCCCCGCTCCAACGCCGGGACCTACCGAAGAACCGGATGCCCTGGACGCTTTGCTGGCGGCCAGCGCACAGTTTGACAATATTATTGTGACCGAATAAGGAGGACACGAATTATGGCAAAAGGATTTGGCGGCGGCCGCATGGGCGGCATGGGCGGCGGAATCAACATGAATATGATTAAGCAGGCCCAGAAGATGCAACAGGATATGATGAAGATGCAGGAGGAGCTTCAGCAGAAGGAGTACACCGCGGCCGCCGGCGGTGGTGTGGTCTCCGCCACTGTGGACGGCAAGCGGGAGCTGAAGAGCCTGGTCATCGACCCCGAGGCCGTGGACCCTGAGGACGTGGAGATGCTCCAGGACCTCATTGTGGCCGCTGTGAATGAGGCCTGTCGGGCCGCCGAGGCCGATGCGGCGTCCTCCATGCAGAGAGTGACCGGCGGGCTCAACTTGCCCTTCTGAGCAGGATGATGCGCAATCGATTTCATTGGCCCGGTATGCGTACCATTAAGACCATGGTGTCGGTGGCCATCTGCTTTTTGCTCTTCCTTCCCTTCTGGGGACTGGAGGTCCAAAGCAGAGAAGGCCCGCTGAATCAAATCGGGCCCTTTTATGCCTGCATCGCCGCCATTGTCTGTATGCAGGATTCGGTGGAAAAAACCGTGCAGCAGGGCCGTGCCCGCCTCATTGGTACCGGCGTGGGCGGCGTCATCGGAATCCTAATCCTGTGGCTCGCTGGTGAACACAGTGCCCCCTTGTGGTTCGGTTTCCTGCTGAGCGTAGGCGTGATGCTCACCATTTGGCTTTGCGACCTGATGAATCAGCCGGCCGCCTGCTCCATCGGCGGCGTGGTCTGCTGTTGTGTGCTGCTCTCCAAAAGCGGGCCGGAGCGGTACTTTTACACCATCGCCCGCATTGTGCAGACTGCCGTAGGCATTGTCATTGGCGTGGGGGTCAACATGGCGTTGCCCGACAACCGGAATAAGAAAAAGAAAGAGGATGAAACATGACCTCTGAGGTATATTTTACCGATTTCCGCACCCATAATATGAGTCTGCCAGAGAAGCTGAAAAAGCTCATGCGGACCGCCGGGGTGGGGGAGATCGACTTCGACCATAAAATGGTTGCCATCAAGATGCACTTCGGGGAGCCGGGCAACCTGGCCTACCTGCGGCCCAACTACGCCAAGGCGGTGGCCGACGTGGTGAAGGAGCTGGGGGGCATACCCTACCTCACCGACTGCAACACCCTCTACGTGGGTCGGCGGAAGAACGCCCTGGACCACCTGGAGGCCGCCTATGAGAATGGGTTTTCCCCCTTCTCCACCGGCTGTCACATCATCATCGGGGATGGGGTGAAGGGGACAGACGAGGTCCTGGTCCCGGTCCCCGGCGGCAAATATGTGAAAGAGGCCAAGATCGGGCGGGCGGTGATGGATGCCGACGTGTTCATCAGCCTGAGCCATTTCAAGGGCCATGAGGAGACCGGCTTCGGCGGGGCCATCAAGAACATCGGCATGGGCTGTGGGAGCCGGGCCGGAAAGATGGAACAGCATAAGGACGGCAAGGTCTCTATTCGGCGGAAGTTATGCGTGGGATGCGGCCTGTGTGCCAAAAACTGCGGTCAGGACGCTATCGTACTGGAGAACGGCAAAGCCCATGTGTTGGAGGACAGGTGCGTGGGGTGCGGCCGCTGTATCGGCCACTGTAACCGGGATGCCATCGTCAACCGGAACAGCAGCCCTTCCCGGGACCTGAACCTGAAAATGGCGGAGTATGCCAAGGCGGTGGTGGACGGCCGCCCCTGCTTCCACATCAGCCTGGTGCAGGACATATCCCCGGTGTGCGACTGTCATGGGGAGAACGACGCCCCCATCCTGCCTGACGTTGGCATGTTCGCCTCCTTTGACCCGGTGGCATTGGACCAGGCCTGCGTGGATGCCTGCCTGAAGCAGACTCCTCTGCCCAACTCTCAGCTGGCAGACCGCATGGCTGAGCCGGACTTCCAAGACCTCCACGACCACTTCCGCAACGTGGAGCCCAGCACCGAATGGGAGAGCTGTCTGGAGCATTGCCAGGAACTTGGAATTGGTACCCGCCAGTATGAACTGGTCATTATGAAATAAGAAGGGAAAATGATTATGGACGCGAAGGAAATTTTGGCCCGTTGCGACCACACTTTGCTTAAGCCCGAAAGCACTTGGGCGCAGATCAAGGAGATCTGCGATGACGGTATCAAATTTGGCTGCGCCTCCGTCTGCATCCCCGCCGGTTTCGTGAAGCAGGCCGCCCAGTACGTGGGGGACGATCTGAAAATTTGCACTGTCATCGGTTTTCCAAACGGCTACTCCACCACCGAGGTGAAGGTTTTTGAGACCGAGGATGCCATCAAAAACGGGGCCGACGAGATCGACATGGTCATCAACATTGGTTGGGCCAAGGATGCCCGCTGGGACGACATTCTGGCCGAGATCAAGGCCATCAAGGTCTCCTGCGGCGGCCGCATCCTGAAGGTCATCATCGAGACCTGCCTGCTCACCGAGGAGGAGAAGATCAAGCTGTGCGAGATCGTCTCTCGCTCCGGAGCTGACTATATCAAGACCTCCACCGGCTTCTCCACCGGCGGCGCCACCCGGGAGGACGTGGCCCTCTTTAAGGCCCATGTGGCCCCCCATGTGAAGATCAA
>JAHHSF010000149.1 GCA_020025375.1 Oscillospiraceae bacterium
ACCAGGACCTGAAGGCTCCCGACGCCGACATGGAGGCCATTGCCTCCCACATCATCTCCTTCCTGAAGGACGAGATCGCCGCCGGTCGTCTGCCCGATCCCCTGCCCCCCTTCCAGTCCGGCGTGGGCGGCGTGGCCAATGCGGTACTCATGGGCCTGGCCAAGTCCGATTTGGAGAATCTGACCGTTTATACCGAGGTCATGCAGGATGCCGTCGTGGCCCTCATTGACGCCGGCAAGGTCTCCTCCGCCTGCGGCACGGCCCTCACCATCTCCCCCTCTCTCCGGGACGATTTCTATGCCCGTCTGGATCAGTACAAGGGCAAGATCATGCTCCGTCCCCAAGAGATCAGCAACGCCCCCGAGGTCATCCGCCGCCTCTCCGTCATCGGCATGAACACCGCCATTGAGGTAGACCTGGCCGGCAACGTCAACTCCACCCACATCGGCGGCGTGAGCATCATGAACGGCCTGGGCGGCAGTGCCGATTACTGCCGTAACTCCGGCCTGTCCATCTTTACCACCGCCTCCACCGCCAAGAACGGCACCCTGTCCTGCGTCGTGCCCCACGTCTCTCACGTGGACCACACCGAGCACGACACCGAGATCATTGTCACCGAGCAGGGCCTGGCCGATCTCCGTGGCCTCACCGCTTACGAGCGCGCCGAGGTTATGATCGAGAAGTGCGCCCACCCCAAGTTCCGCCCCGAGCTTCGGGAGTACCTGGCCCGGGCCCGCGCCGAGGCCAAGGCCTTCCACGCCATCCTGTAACTCTCTCTTTTTTCTCTTTGACGACCAAAAAGGAACGACACCAAACAGTGTCGTTCCTTTTTGTGTTGTAGGTGGTTCCAATCATACTGGGCCAAACGACTTTTCTTTTGCCCGCTCTTGCGCTTTGTGGCGGGTTACCGTAAAATAAAAAAGAAAAAGGAAAGAGGAGGGACGTGGATGGAAGAGGAAAAGGTGATCCGTACCACCGGGCGGAACAACTGCGGCGGTCGGTGCGTGATCTGCGCCCATGTGCGGGATGGGGCGATCACCCGGTTGACTACCGAGACCCGGGAGCCGGAGCCAGGCGTACCGCCCCTCAAGGCCTGTATGCGGGGGATGAACTACCACAAGACCTTCCTGGGGCCGGACCGGCTTCGACAGCCCATGAGGCGTGTAGGGAAGCGGGGCGAAGGCAAATTCGCCCCCATCTCCTGGGAGGATGCCGTGGACACCATCGCGGCAGAGTGGATCCGCATCCGGGATACCTACGGTCCCGGCTCCCGCTATGTGAACTACGCCACCGGCATCAGCGCGGTGATGCGGGGAGACCGGCTGGCAAAGCGGCTTTTAAGTCTGGATGGCGGCTTTTTGGACTACTACAACACCTACAGCTCAGCCTGTATCCGGCAGGCCACCGAGCTGATGTACGGCACCAATGAAACGGGGAATCCCTCGGAGGACTGGCTCAATGCCAAGCTCATTTTGCTGTGGGGGCACAACCCGGCGGAGACAAAATTCGGCTCCTCCATGTACTACCTGGAAAAGGCCAGGAAGAAGGGGATTCCCATCGTGGTCATCGACCCACGAAAAAACGACACCGTGCTCCAGCTGGGAGCGGAGTGGGTCCCCATCCGACCGGCCACCGACGGCGCTCTGGCCGACGGGATGGCCTATGTCATTTGTCAGGAGGGCTTCCAGGACCAGGACTTTCTGGACCGGTGCTGTCTGGGCTTTGATGAGGCCCACATGCCCCCGGAGGCCGACCCCAAGGCGTGCTACCGGGCCTACCTGCTGGGGGAACGGGATGGGACGCCCAAGACCCCGGAGTGGGCCGAGGCCATTACCGGCGTCCCGGCGGCCACTGTCCGCTCCTTGGCCCGCCGTTACGCGACTGCCAAGCCCGCAGCCCTCATTCAGGGTTACGGCCCGCAGAGGAACGCCTATGGGGAGCAGGGCGTGCGGGGGGGCATCCTCCTGGCCTGCATGACCGGGAACGTGGGGATCTCCGGGGGCTGGGCCAGCGGCACCGGCCTGTGTACCCGGCACAAGAAGCCCTCTCTCCCAATTCCGGCCAATCCCTATCCCCGAAAAATTCCCGTCTTTCTTTGGACCGAGGCGGTCCGCCGGGGCCACGCCCTCACCGCCCTGGATGGGGTAGCCGGGGAGGGAGCGCCCATGGCTGACGTGAAGATGATCGTCAACCTGGCGGGAAATACACTCATCAACCAGCATAGCGACATCAACCGCACGGCGGAGCTTCTCCGGGACGAGAGCAAGTGCGAGTTCATCCTGTGCAGCGACCTGTTTATGACGGCCAGCGCCAGGTTTGCCGACATCCTGCTCCCCGGTATCTCCATGTTTGAGGGGGAGAACATCACTACCCCCTGGCACGAGGGGGATTTTCTTGGATATAATAACCAGGTGATCGCCCCCCTCTATGAGGGTCGGTTTGAGTACGACTGGCTGGCCGAGGTGGCCGGACGCCTGGGCCTCCGGGAGGCGTTTACCGAAGGACGGACCCATGTTCAGTGGCTGGAACATCTTTACGGAGAGCTGCGGAAGGTGGAGACCGAACTGCCCCCCTTTGAGGAATTCAAAAAAGCAGGCCTCTATCGCTACCGTCACAACCCCCAAAAGATTGCCTTTGAGGCTCAGCGGCGGGACCCGGAGAAGAATCCCTTCCCCACCCCCAGCGGGAAGGTGGAGCTCTATTCCCCGCGGGTAGCCGCCTCCGTGTTCCGGGACCCCTTTCCGGCGCTTCCTGGCTATGTGCCCCCGCCCGAGGGGCCGGAGGACCCCCTGCGTGCCAAGTATCCCCTCCAGCTGGTGGGGTGGCATACCAAGCGGCGGTGCCACAGCATCCATGACAACAACCAGGCCATGCACCGTCTGGACCCCCAGTGCCTTTGGATCCATCCACAGGATGCCGAAGCCCGGGGGATTCAAGAGGGAGAGGAAGTGCTTGTGTGGAACGACCGGGGCCGGATTCGTATCC
>JAHHSF010000015.1 GCA_020025375.1 Oscillospiraceae bacterium
GGGCGGGGCCATGGAGGCCCGCCTCTACCGGGGCGGGCGGTTGGTCCGTAATCCCTATGGAATCCCGGAGCCGGGGGAGGAGTGCCCTCTGTTGGCCCGGGAGGAAATCGATGTGGTCCTGGTGCCCGCCCTCTGCTACGACAAAAATCGGTACCGTCTGGGCCACGGCGGCGGGTATTACGACCGCTTTCTTACCGGGTATGAGGGACTCACCGTGGGGCTGTGCTACAAGGAATTGCTCCAGACCCAGGTCCCCCGGGAGGAACACGATCTGCCGGTGCGGGTCCTGTTACGGGTGGAATAAACACCGGGAGCGGTGACGTTTCCGTCACCGCTCCCGGTGCCATCGAAAGAGGAGTCTGCTAAGTAGAGGGGCCGATTAGCAGCAGTCGTCGTTGCGGCACCCACGGTCGCAGTCGCAGCAGCCGCTGAACCCGTTGTTGCCACAGCAACAGACGAGGATAAGGATCAGAATGATCCACAGGCAACAGTTTCCACCAAAGCCGTTATTCATGCACATTCGTTTGTCACCTCACTTGTTTGCCGGCTGAGATATTCTATGTGGCCGGTTCCCAATGGGTGAAGGAAGGTTTAGGAGAACATTTTATGGACGAGAGAAACTATAACAGCACCCCCCGTGAGGGGGGAGAAAGGGAACGGCGCCAGCCTCCCCGCCGCCCTCGACGGAGAAAGAAGCGCCTCACCGGCTTGGGGGTCCTGCTCTACGTCACCTTTGTCATCGGGGTGTCCATGCTCCTGGCCGCCCTGGGGTGGGTCTGGGCCAACGACGTGCTGGCCCTGAATAAGGAGCCACACTCCGCCATCATCACCCTGCCCGAGAGCGTATTCACCACGAAGGAAGTCAAGGTCACAAAGGACGGCAAGGTGACCGAACCCCGGAAAGTTACCGTCGCCGACATGGACTATGTGGTGGACCTGTTGAAGGAGGAGGGGATCATTGAATACAAGATGCTCTTCCGCATCTTCGCCGGGCTTTCTCACGCTGACCAGAAGCTCACCCCGGGCACCTATGAGCTAAACACCGACATGGATTACCGGGCCGTCGTTACCAACATGGGCTCCCGCTCCTCCAGCCGGATGACCGTGAAGGTAACCATCCCGGAGGGCTATACCCTGGCCCAGACCTTCCAGCTCCTGGAGGATAAGGGGGTCTCCACGGTGGCGAAACTCACAGACCGGGCGGCCAACTACGACTACGGCTTCTCCTTCCTGGAGAACATCCCCCTGGGGGATGCCAGGCGGCTGGAGGGCTACCTCTTCCCCGACACCTATGAATTCTATATGGGCGAGGATTCCAAGACCGTCCTGAACAAGATGCTGGTGAACTTTGACCGGCGGCTTACCGCCGAACTGCGGGAGGATATCGCCGAGCGGGGGCTGTCCATCCACGACATCGTCATCATTGCCTCCCTCATCGAGAAGGAAACCGACGGCGAGGATCAGAAGAAGATTGCCTCGGTCATCTATAACCGGCTGAATTCCGACAAGACCAACGGAAAGCTGGAGATCGACGCTACCGTACAGTACGCTCTGCCGGAGCGGAAGGCGAAGCTGACCCTGGAGGACCTGAAGATTGACAGCCCCTACAACACCTACAAATACCCCGGCCTTCCCGCCGGTCCCATTGCCAATCCCGGCATGGCGGCCATCCGGGCGGCCATCTACCCGGAGACGACCAGCAATTACTGGTACGTCCTGGGGAACGATGGGGTCCACCACTTCTTCAGCAATTACGACAGCTTTGTGAACTTTAAGAACAGCTTAAGCTGAATATTCGGGGGGCGGGGGTGACCCCGCCCCTTTTGTGCGAGGTACGATATGAGAGAAAGAAAAATCGAGCTTCTGGCTCCCGCCGGGAGCCCGGAGCGGCTCCGCATGGCGGTGGCCTATGGGGCCGACGCCGTCTATCTGGCCGGGGATCAGTTCGGGATGCGGGCCTTCGCCGGAAACTTCGACGAGGACCAGCTGGCCGCCGCCATCGACCACTGTCACAAGCTTGGTGTGGCTGTCCACGTCACCTGCAATACCATGCCCCGAAACGAGGAGGCCGCCCGCATCCCCGCGTTCCTGGAACGGCTGGAGAGCCTGGGGGCAGATGCCGTTATCCTGGCCGACTTAGGCGTCTTTGAGATGGCGAAACGCTATGCCCCTCACGTGAAGCGGCATATGTCCACCCAGGCAGGGGTGACCAACTACGCCGCCGCTCGGGCCTGGTATGACCTGGGAGCCCACCGGGTCATCCTGGCCCGGGAGTTGTCTTTGGAGGAAATCGCCGGGATTCGGGCCAAGGTTTCCCCGGAGCTGGAGGTGGAGGTCTTTGCGCACGGCTCCATGTGCGTAAGCTATTCCGGACGGTGCGTTCTGTCCAACTACATGACCGGGCGAGACGCCTCCCGGGGTGCCTGCGCCCAGCCCTGCCGGTACTCCTACGCCCTGGTGGAGGAAAAACGGCCGGGAGAGTTTTTCCCCGTGGCCGAGGATGCCAAGGGGACTTACATCTTCAACTCGAAGGATATGTGTATGCTGGACCACCTGCCCGACCTGCTGGCCACGGGGGTGGATTCCATTAAGATCGAGGGCCGGGCCAAGAGCGCCTACTACGCCGCCGCGGTCACCAACGCCTACCGCCACGGCTTGGATGCCGCCCTGGCGGGCCGGCCCCTGGACCCCATCTGGCGGGCCGAGGTGGACAAAACCAGCCACCGACCCTTTTCCACCGGCTTCTTCTACGGTTACCCCGGCCAGTACACCGGGGACAGCCGCTATGTCCGTGACTGGCAGGTGGTGGCCATGGTGGAGAGCTGTGACGACCAGGGCAATGCCGTCCTCTCTCTGCGGAACAAGATTACCCGGGGGGAGACTCTGGAGCTGGTGGGGCCCGGTCTGGAGCCGATCTCCTTCCAGATGGGGGAGATGGAGGACACCGACGGCCTTCCTCTGCGAGAGGCCCGGGTGCCCCAGATGAAGTTTAAGGCAAAGCTGCCCAAGATGGCCCCGGAGCTGTCCATCCTCCGGGCCGAGCGGGAGAATTCGTAAGCAGATAACAAAAGAGCCGCGAATTGCTTCGCGGCTCTTTTGCCTTTTTACTTAAATTTGACCGCCGTGCCGTAAGCCGTGACCTCGGCCGCCCCCTGCATGATAGAGGCGGAGGTATAACGCACGTTCACTACGGCGTCAGCCCCCAGACCCTCTGCCTCGTCCACCATACGCTTGGTGGCGATCTGCCGGGCCTCCTGGAGCATCTCAGTGTACCCGGTGAGCTCCCCGCCCACCAAGGTCTTCATGCCCGCCATGAAATCCTTGCCCAGGTTCTTGGACTGGACCACGCTGCCCCGGACCATGCCGATGGCCTCCAGCTCCTTGCCGGGGACGTAGTCAATATTGAGAAGCATCATCTTCTTCTCCTCCTTTGATTTCGTTGTACCGTTGCCGGAGGGCGATGACCACCCCCGCAATAACGGTGCCGGGGATAAGGGTGTATAACAAAAGGAAGGGTATGGGGATGGGCACCACGAAGCTGGCGAAGAGGAAGAGGGCCAGATAGAAGGTCATCAGTAGGATGACCAGCACGGCGCAGACCGTGGGGGCCACATATTTGTTGGGTTTCTTCACAAGATCCCCTCCTTTGGTCTCATCATACATTGGACGAGGAAGGCATATAAGAAGAACTTTTTCCCCGCTGGAAAAACAGGCCCAGCAGGAGGGCGGCGAGGGCGGATAGGGCAGCTCCGAACACAAAGGGGGCATAGGGGCCAACGGCCTCCCACAGCACGCCGGCGATGAGGCTGGCGGGGAAGAGGGCGATGCCCACTAGGGTGGAGTGAAGCCCCAGCATGGTACCCTTCAGGTGGGCGGGGGCAATCTCCGCAATGAAGGCCCGCTCCACCCCGGCCACCATGGCGGTGTAGAAGCCGTAGAGAACGAAGATGGCCACCAGGAGCCACTTGGAGGTGGCGAAGGCGAAGCCCAGATAGACCAGGGAGAAGAGGACGTACCCGGCGATGAGAACCTTTTTCCTACCCACCCGGTCCGACCGCTTTCCGAAGGGGACGGCCAGGAGGGCGGAAGTGAGATTATAGACAAAGTAGAGCAAAATCACATCGGTGCTGGAAAAGCCGATGTCATTGGCCCGGAGAAGGAGAAAAGTGTTGGAGGAGTTGCCCAAAGTGAAGAGAAAGACAATGAGGAGGTAGAGCTTCAGATTGCCGTTCAGGCCATGGATGTTCTTCCAGAAGCGCTCCCGCTCCTTGACCTGCCGGGGCTCCTTCTTCTCCTGGATGAAAGGGAACATGCCAAGGGCGAAGAGGATGGGCACGATGGACACCGCAAAGACCGTCTTGTAGGCCCCGTCTCCCAGATTTTTCAGGAGAAAGTAGGACAAAAGGATGCCGACAGCGGAGCCGGCCATGTCCAGGGCCTTGTGGATTCCGAAGGCCTTCCCCATGTGTTCCTTGTCGGCGCTCTCGGAAACCATCACGTCCCGGGGAGCGGTACGGATGCCCTTGCCCACCCGGTCAATGACCCGGGCCCCCAGGATGCCAGCCCAGGACCCGGCGAAGAGGAGGGCCAGCTTGTAGAAGAGGCCGGCGGCATAGCCGCAGAAGGCAATGGGCTTCTTATGGGCATACTTGTCGCTGACGTAGCCGCTGAAGACCTTGAGGAGGCTGGCCACGCTCTCGGCAATTCCCTCGATCATCCCAACCAGCACCGGGGTGGTTCCAAAGGCTGCCGTGAGGTAGAGGGGGATGAGGGGATAGACCATTTCGCTGGAGGTGTCGGCGAAAAAGCTCACCAGTCCCAGAAAGACGATGTTGCGAAAGCCGCTGTGATCCCGTTCTTGTTTCATGCCATTCACCTGACGATTCTAAAGATTTATTTTCCATGCGAATTATAGCACCATAAGGGAGGAAATACAAGACAGAAAAATAAAAGGAAAAGGCCGAAATCCCTTGACAAGCTGTGAAAAGACGAATACAATATCAAAGTTAAAATGGCGATGAGGGAACCTGCCACTCCCGAGCCGCCCGGGAGGACCGGGACGTGTGACCTGCGTTAGAGGGTCTTAATGAGATACATCGTGTCACGCTCCGACGGTTGCGCGACGAATGATAAGTTTGCCGCTTCGCAAAATACCGCCAGTGTGCGCGCTGGCCTGTTTTTGCTTTCGCTTGGCCTTATCGTTCTGCTCTACACGTCTCTGTGCTTCGATGTAATCAGGGTGGTACCGCGGAGCCTACGCTTCGCCCCTGGGGAAATACCGGGGGCGGAGCGTTTTTTGTCTTTTTGTCCCCAACAAATCATTTGAGGAGGTCATTCCCATGGCAACCAAACCTTACGGCGTAAACGAACTGCGCGAGATGTTCCTTTCTTTCTTCGAGACCAAGGGCCATCTGCGCCTGCCCAGCTTTTCCCTGGTTCCCCAGGACGACGCTTCCCTGTTGCTCATCAACAGCGGTATGGCGCCCATGAAGCCCTTCTTCACCGGGGAGAAGGAGCCGCCACGTCACCGGGTCTGTACTTGCCAGAAGTGCATCCGCACCGGCGACATCGAGAACATCGGCCATACCGCCCGACACGGCACCTATTTTGAGATGCTGGGCAACTTCTCCTTCGGCGACTACTTTAAGACCGAGGCCATCCACTGGTCCTGGGAGTTCCTCACCAGCCCCGAGTGGGTGGGCCTGGACCCCGAGCGCCTCTATCCCTCCATCTACGAGGACGACGACGAGGCCTTTGAAATCTGGAACAAGGAGATCGGCATCCCCGCCGAGCGTATCTTCCGCTTCGGCAAGGCAGACAATTTCTGGGAACACGGCTCCGGCCCCTGCGGCCCCTGCTCCGAGATCTACTACGACCGGGGTGAGAAGTACGGCTGCGGGGAACCCGGCTGTACCGTGGGCTGTGAGTGCGACCGCTACATGGAGGTCTGGAACAACGTCTTCTCCCAGTTCAACAACGATGGCGAAGGCAACTACACCGAACTCAAGCAGAAGAACATCGACACCGGTATGGGGCTGGAGCGTCTGGCCGTGGTGTGTCAGGACGTGGACTCCCTCTTCGATGTGGATACCGTCATGAACATTACCAAGAAAGTCACCGACATCACCGGCGCCCACTACGGCGAGAGCGTGAAGACCGACGTTTCCCTCCGGGTCATCACCGACCATATCCGTTCCGCCACCTTTATGATCTGCGACGGCGTCCTTCCCTCCAACGAGGGCCGGGGCTATGTTCTCCGCCGTCTCCTCCGCCGGGCCGCCCGCCACGGCAAGCTCCTGGGGGTGAACGAGCCTTTCCTGTTTAGCGTGTGTGACACCGTCATCCATGAGAACGAGGGTCACTACCCCGAGCTCCGGGAGCGCCGGGACTATATTGTCAAGGTCATCCGCACCGAGGAGGAGAACTTTGCCCGCACCATCGACGGCGGCATGAGCATTTACAGCGATATGCTCTCCGGCCACAAGGCCAAGGGAGAGACCGTCTTTTCCGGTGCCGATGCCTTCAAGCTGTACGACACTTATGGCTTCCCCATCGACCTGACCATCGAAATGGTGGAGGAAGAGGGCATGACCGTGGACACCGAGGGCTTCAAGGCCCTCATGGAGGAGCAGCGCCAGCGGGCCCGGAAGGCCCGGGAGGCTCTGGGCGATCTGGGCTGGGCCGGCGTGGAGTTTGGCAAGAATGTGCCCGAGACCGAGTTCGTGGGCTATCATGGGAGCAACCTGGAGGGCTATACCGCCAAGGTGGTGGCCCTGGTGGTGGAGAACGAGCAGGCTGAGGAGGTTATGCCCGGCGTGGAGGCCATCCTGGTGCTGGACAAGACCCCCTTCTACGCAGAGATGGGCGGCCAGGTGGCCGACCAAGGCGTCATCACCTGCGGCGAGGCCAAGTTTGCCGTCACCGATGTGCAGAAGAACAAAGGCGGCAAGTATATGCACTACGGCAAGCTTACGGGGGGCGTGCTCAAGGTGGGTGATACCGTCACCGCTGCCATCGACCTTGCTCGCCGCAAGGCCATCATGCGAGCCCACTCCGCCACCCATCTGCTGGACAAGGCCCTGCGAACCGTCCTGGGTGACCACGTCCATCAGGCCGGCTCTCTGGTGGAACCCGACCGTCTCCGCTTTGACTTTACCCACTTCTCCGCCATGACGCCCGAGGAGCTGGCAAAGGTCAGCGCAATGGTCAATGAGGCCGTGTTGGAGGGCTATAACATTGCCACCGAGGAGCTTCCCATCGAGGAGGCCAGGAAGAAGGGGGCCATCGCCCTCTTCGGAGAGAAGTACGGCGATACCGTCCGGGTGGTGGACATGGGTCAGGGCTACTCCGTGGAGTTCTGCGGCGGCACCCATCTGGACAACACCGCCAAGGTGGGCGTGTTCCATCTGAGCAGTGAGTTCTCCGTGGCCTCCGGCGTGCGCCGTATTGAAGCCACCACCGGCATGGCCTCCCTGGAGTTTATGAACCGGAGCCAGGAGATGCTCTTCGAGGCCGCCGCCATTCTCAAGGCCAAGCCCGCGGAGCTTCGTGAGAAGGCCGAGCAGACCATGGAGGAGATGCGCCGCCTGCGCCAGGCCGTGGAGAAGTACAAGGCCAAGGATGCCGCCGGAGAGGCCGACCGCTTCCTCTTCGGCGCCCACGAGGTTGGGGGGCTGAAGGTCCTTACCGCCACCGTAGCCGAGGCCGACGCCAACAAGCTCCGCCAGATGGGCGACATGCTCCGGGACAAGGACGACAACGTGGTGGCCGTCCTGGCCGCCGTGAGCGGCGAAAAGATCACCTTCCTGGCCGTCTGCGGCAAGAACGCCATGGGCAAGGGCATCAAGGCCGGCGATATCATCAAGTCCGTCACCGCCATCTGCGGCGGCAAGGGCGGCGGCAAGCCCGATTCCGCCATGGGCGGCGGTTCCGACCTGCTCAAGCTGGACAACGCCTTGGCTTCCGTGGACGATTTCGTGGCTTCCAAGCTGTAAGAAGGGAGCACCCCCTCTTGAAATTTGACAGAAGTGCGGTACAATGGTTTTACCGAAACAAAAAGGAGGTTTTTCTATGAGCGACTGTCTGTTCTGCAAGATTGCGGCGGGGGAAATCCCGTCCAAGAAGGTCTATGAGGACGAGTGTTGCTACGCCTTTTACGACATCGCTCCCCAGGCCCCCACCCACTTCCTGGTGATTCCCAAGGCTCACATCCCCTCGGTCTCCGCAGTGGACGAGGGCAACGAGGCCGTGGTGGGCCACATCTTCGCCGTGATTGCCAAGCTGGCGAAGGAGCTGGGCCTTGAAAGCTACCGGGTGGTCTCCAACATCGGGGAGCAGGCGGGGCAGAGCGTTTTCCACCTCCATTTCCACGTCCTGAGCGGTCGTGACATGACCTGGCCTCCCGGCTGACCAAGATGGATCTTTTTTCCCCCTTCCGCAACCCTGCCCATACTTTGCTGGCTGCTGTTCCCGTCTTTCTGGCGGGGGCCTACTTTGACCTGACCAAATTTCGTCTTGACCCCGCCTCGACCTTGGCGGGGTCAGGACCTTTTTTGCTGGTCTGCCGTCTGCTGGGCGGCCTTCTGTTGGCCCTCCTTTTTCTGGCCCTCCTACGGGCAGGGCGGGATCTGCTGGACCTGGGCCGGGTGAGCTGGAAGCAGATGCTGGCGCTCTTCCTGCTCCTCAATGGGGTGACCGCCCTCTATGTGGCCACTTCTCAGACGGTCTACGTTTGGGACAACGCGGGGTATTGGACGGTGGCCCGGCAGCTGTCCCAGCAGTGGCTGGGCCGGAGCCAGCTCTTTGAGGTGCTGAAGAGCACCATTTCCATGGACTACAACTATCTGCTGGCCTTCCCCATCTCGTTGGTGATGCGCCTTTTCGGTGGGAGCAGGGCGGTCTTTCTCTTCGCCATCGCCAACCTTTACACCCTCCCCGCCCTGTGGGGGCTTTGCGCTCTGGGGAAGGGAAAAAAGTGGGGCGGCCTGACCGTGGCCCTCCTTTTCCCCATGCTGACCTATATCGGCCTTGTGGGCTATGTGGACGTGGCGGCGGTGGGGTGCGCCATCTGGGCGGTGGTCATCTATACCAGTGACAAGCCCCCCAGGAGCCGGGGCGTTTTTTCCGGCTTCCTCCTGGTGCTGACCTTCCTTCTGCGGCGGTATTTCTTTTTCTTTGCTGCCTCCTTCGGGGTAGCCGCCCTTTTCACCAAGATTCTTTTTGACCGAAAGAATTGGAAGGATTTCCTCTCCCTTTTCTTCACCAGCGGCGTATGCGCCGTGCTGTTTACGCCTAATTTCCTGTTGGACAAGGTGCTGGGGACCGATTATGGGGACCTCTATTCCGCCTATAATTTGGGCCTCCGCAGCGATTTCTTTCTTTTTTGCCGCTACTTTGGGTTGGCGGTGCTGGTGGCGTTGGTGGCCTGCGGGGTGATTGCCCTGGCCCAGGGGGAGGCGCGGGCCAAGGTGGCCTTTGGCCTCATCCAGTTGGCCGTCTGTTTTATGGCTTTCGTCATGGTCCAGTCCCACGGACAACAGCATCTTTTGATGTATCTGCCCTGCCTGGGCCTTTTGGCCGCCTCGGCCCTGACGCCCGGCGTGTGGTCCATGGTCCTGGCCGCCGTGGTCTTCGGCGGCTGTTTCCTGCCGAGGGAGCAGCCGTCCTCCATCGGGGCAATCAAACAGCCCTCGGCGGCCCCCACCATCGTCTTCTATGGGCCGCGGAGGGAGGACCTGAAGGAGCTGGAGCGGCTGGTGGGCTATGTGGACGGCCTCTCGGATACTTGCCCCTCCACCGCTGTTGTTTTGGCCTCCTCCTTTACCTTGAACAGCGAGACCCTCACCAATTTGCGCCCCTCTCTGGGGATGCCGGAGCCGGAAAACCGAACCGTCATCCAGTATCATGGGACGGTGGACAAGCGGGACCCCTTTAATTGGAACACCCTTACCGCCGACTATCTGGTGATCGGGGACCCGGTCCAGACCCACCTGGGGGAGGAGAACCAGCAGGTCATGGCCCTCTTCGCCCACGACGTGCTGGACGGCACCGGGCCGGGGATGGCCTACCGACCGCTGGAGGCTGTGTTCCGCCTGGAAAACGGCTGTACCGTCCGAATCTACGAGCGGACTCGTGATTTGACACAGGAGGAGTACTATTCCATCTCGGATCGGCTCCAGGCCCTCTACCCGGAGTACGCCGAACTCTACGGGGTCCCGGGGTGGATGCGTGTAAAAACAGAGTAAGGTTCCATTTTTTACAAGTTCTGCCGGTGAAATTCAGCAGGCCCTTCTGTTTACATTTTCGGGTGTTTGTGGTAGGATAAATTCCTATTAAGCAAACCGTTTTCGGGCGGCCTTTTCCATGAGGAACGCCGCCCCCGCGTCCATGGAGGGACCCCATGAAAAAGCAAATGACAAGAGTATTGGCTCTGGGCTTGGCCGCTGTTCTGGCCCTGCCCCCGATGGCATCGGCTTCCGACGCACTGGGAAGCGAGCTACATAAGGTGACTGTGCCTCTGGCCCGCGGGACCTCGGCTGTGATGCAGAATCTGTGGAGCGCCACCTATTCCGACCTGCGGACCGAGCGTTACCTGACCTACACCCCAACCGAGGGGGTGCGGCCCGCCCTCGCCTATGGGAGCAAGGTATCCACTCGTGCCACCCTGAGCGACATGGCAAAGGACCTGGAGGCCCAGGGCAAGCGGGTGCTGGGCGGCCTGAATGGTGACTACTATGTGATGGCCTCCGGGGTGCCCCTGGGGCTGGTGATGACCGACGGAGTGGTCCGCTCCACGCCTCAGTACACCAATAGCTGGGCGTTGGGCTTTTTGCCCGACGGAACGGCCTTCATCAGTCAGCCGGAGATGAGCCTTACCGCAAACTTCAAGGGATTGACCCTGGCGGTGTCCGGAGGCATCAACAAGCCCCGGACGGTCTCGGGGGGCTATTATCTGCTCACCGATGAGTTTGCCGACGACACCAAGAACACCCAACCAGGGGTGGATGTGATTCTGCGGCCCCTGAAAGAGAATTGGGGGGAGACCGTGGAGGCGGACGAGGACGTGACTCAGATTGACGAGGGGGACCCCACCGCCTCGCCCGTGGAGGCCGATGAGCCATCCGGTGAGAGTGGGGCCCAGGCGGAAACGTCTGCTGAGACCCAGCCTCCTGCCGGGGCGGATGCCGGGACCGGCTCTGAGAGCCTGACTGGGGAGGCCCGCATCCCCCAAAAGGAGGGGCCGGAGGAAGTGAAGGGCACCCTCACCCGGAGGGACCAGTTCCGGCCCGGCAGCCGGGTGACCTGCGAGGTAGTGGAGGTCCTCCATACGGATAAGGCCATGGCGGTCCCAGAGGGATGCTACGTCTTGACCATTAACAAGAAGGGGAATGAGTGGCTCATCGAGCAACTGGCTGGTCTCACCCCGGGCGAGCGGGTGGAGCTGGATCTGGTGGCGAAGGATGCCCGCTGGAACGAGGCCGAGACCGGCATCGGCGGAATGTATAAGCTGGTGACCAACGGCGTGGTGGAGGGCGGCCTGGATAAGGAACGGGCCCCCCGCTCCGCCGTGGGCGTGAAGGCAGACGGCTCCGCCGTGTTCTACACCATTGACGGCCGGCAGGCCGGGTACAGCGTGGGAGCCACCCTCACCCAGGTGGCCCAGCGGCTGGTGGAACTGGGCTGTGTGGAGGCGGTCTGCCTGGACGGCGGCGGCTCCACCACCTTCGGGGTCACCTGGCCGGATGCCGGGGCCCTGGCGGTGACCAACCGGCCCTCAGACGGGGCTCAGCGGCCAAACTCCAACGCCCTCTTCCTGGTCTCCGAGTTGGAGCCCACCGGGGAGCTGGACCACCTTTACCTCACCCCCAACGACACCATCCTGCTGGCGGGTTCCTCGGTCCAGATGGGAGTCCAGGGGATGGATACCAATTATTTGCCCATGGAGTGGGCCGGCGAGGTGGACTGGTCCGTCCTGAACGGGGACGGCACTGTGACCACAGACGGCCTCTTTACCGCCGGGAGTGTGGGCGGTGTCGCTGCGGTGACCGCCTCCGCCGGGGAGATTACCGGGACCGCCGCCATCACGGTGGTGCAGAGCCCGGATGCCATCCGCCTTACCGACGAGACCACCGGCGGGGCCATCACGGAATTGATGCTGGAGCCCAACCAAACGGTGGACCTGAAGGCTAACGCCCTCTACCGTAACCTGGCGGTGACCAGCCAGGACAAAAGCTACGTCTGGGCCGCAGACCCGGCGGTTGGCAAGGTGGATGAAAACGGTATCTTTACCGCCGCCCAGGCCAGCGGAACGGGCAACCTCACGGTTTCGGCCGGGGGGCGGAGCGTCGTGATCCCCGTGACCGTCACCGGCCACATTCTCCCGCTGGAGGACTTTGAAACCAGCGTGATGAACTTCATCGGCACGCAGACCGCCCAGGCCGAGAGCGAGACCGACCTGGAATATGTGCGTTTTGGGACCAAGAGCGCCAAAATCACCTATGACGCCTCCGGCGGCACCGCCATCCTGGCCAGCACCTTGCCTGTGCGGAAGGGGGAACGCTTCCTCACTCTCTGGGTCTACGGGGATGAGAGCGGTAACGCCCTCATGGCCTCGGTGGCCGACGGGGAGGGCAACCAGAGCGACGTGCCCCTCACCGGTCTCGACTTCAAGGGCTGGAAGCGGGTGACCGCGGCCCTGCCCGAGGGGACCGTGAACGTGCTGGGCTTCCCGATTGTCTTTGGTGGAACCGGTTCCGCCACCGGGACCCTGTGGCTGGACCAGCTTACCACCGCCAATGAGCAGGTAGTGGACGAGGACGCCCCGGACATTGTGTTGGAGGTGGGCAACGGATCCATGACCGCCACCGTGACCGATGCCCTGGACAAGGAGCTGCTGAAAAAGAACCTTACCGTGACCCTGGATGGGGCGCCCCTGGACTTTATCTGGGAGCCCAAGACCGCAAAGGTCACCGCACCTCTGCCCATGAACGATGGGAAGCTCCACCGGGTGACGGTGACGGCCGCCGATGCCTCGGGCAACCTGGCCCGGGCCAGCAGCAGCTTCAGCACCGTGACCGAGTGGACCGAGCCCTTCGCCGATATGGGGGGGCACTGGGCCCAGGGCTTCACCGCCTACCTCTATCAGGAAGGGGTCACCAACGGCGTGCAGACCGGGCAGGGGCTCCAGTTCCAGCCCGAGAAGGCCATCAGCCGGGGGGAGTTTGCTCTCATGGTGACCCGGTGGCAGGGGTTGGATCTGGCTGCCTATGAGGGGGTGGAGCTTCCCTTCGCCGATGCCGGCCAGATTCCCGCCTGGATGCTCCCCGCCGTCAAGGCCATGTACGCCCAGGGAGTGATGAAGGGGAGCCTGGAGGGGGAGGCCCTCTATGCCCGTGCTGAAAACGGCATTAGTCGCACCGAGGCCATGACCATCCTGGGCCGCATCCAGCAAAAGGGCTATCCCGCCCCGACCCTCGCCTTTGAAGATGCCGACCAGGTGCCGGCCTGGGCCCTGGATTACGTCCAAACCCTGGTGGCCCAGGGCGTGGTGGGCGGCTATGAAAACAAGCTGAAGCCTGCCGACCCGGTGAAGCGGTGTGAGATGGCAAAGATGCTGGTCTCCCTCATGTGATGTAATATGGAAATAAAAAACCACCTCTTGGGGCAAACTTGTCCTCAGAGGTGGTTTTTTTATGGATATGACCAACGAGCAGTATTTGAAATACGTGGCGGCGAAGGCCCAGCCCTCCCCACTGGCCAAGGACATGGCTTGGGCATTTGTGGTGGGGGGGCTTATCTGCGTGGCGGGGCAGGCCCTTCAGAACATGTACCAGGGGGCGGGGATGACCAAGGACCAGGCGGGCACCGCCGTATCGGTCACCCTCATCCTCATCGCGGCTGTCCTCACCGGGCTGGGACTCTTTGACAAGCTCGCCAAGCACGCCGGGGCGGGCACCCTGGTCCCCATCACTGGCTTTGCCAACGCAATGGTATCCCCCGCCATGGAGTTCAAGGCCGAGGGCCTGGTCACCGGCACGGCGGCCAAGCTCTTCACCGTGGCCGGGCCTGTGCTGGTTTACGGCATTTCGGCAAGCGTCATCTACGGCATCCTTCTCCTGCTTCTGTTTCGGCAGTGACCGGCAATGAGTCCGTCAAATGGCGGACTCAATTTTTGTGTAAATGCTATAAAATGGGTTGACAAAAATAATTATTTGCTGTATAATACAGGCAGAAAGGAAGAGGTGAGTCCCATGTACTAAGCGGCTGGCACAGATCCTTTTGTAAACCTTTCAAAAACCACAAAGCTCAAGTTTTAGTTCCTTTCCCCCTGACCAGAGCGAAAAACCGGCACCCCCTCACCATTGTGAGAACGCATCCAGCATTTTGCGATAAATATCGCGAACAGGGCATTCAGGATGCAAGGAAAGTGTGACAGAGAAATTTGCGACATCATCGGGTATGAGGCGAAGAACTTCGAGCAATCCGTAGAAAGAAGAGGTTAATCAGTTAGTGGAAATTCAGGATGGAAACCAGTAACCCCCCAGTCACGTTGGATGACTGGGGGGTTGGTGTTTCTATCATACACGAGGGAGAACCAGTGGAAGGCGAAATGCCCGCCGTCGTCGGAGCAGAAGCGGGAATGCGGCCGTTCCGAAAGGCCTTTTTCGAAGGGCTCGTCTCCTACACCTCTTCGATGTCGTAGGGAGTGGTTTGGTACACATAATAATTGAGCCAATTGGTATAGAGAAGCTGGGCGGCGCTCCGCCAGCGGACCACCGGGGCGGACATGGGATCGTCACCCCGGAAATAGTGGGCGGGAACGGCGATGTCCAGGCCCTTGTTCACGTCTCGCCAATACTCCTTGGCCAGGGTATCCGGGTCGTACTCGGGGTGGCCCAGGATGAAAAACTGGCGGCTGTCCTCGGTCTTGACTGCGAACACCCCAGCCTCCTGGGAGGTGGCCAGCAGCTCCAGGCCGGGCCTTTGGGCAATCTCCTCGGCCAGCACCTCGGTGTACCGGGAGTGGGGGGCAAAGAAGTAATCATCGAACCCACGGAAGAGGGGGGAGGAGGGCTTCAGGACCTGATGCTCAAAGACGCCGAAGACTTTCTTGTTCAGGGCGTGCTTCTGAACGCCATGGTGGTAGAAGAGCCCGGCTTGGGCCCCCCAGCAGATGTGGAGGGTGGAGTGGACATTCGTTTTGGACCACTCCATGATCTGACACAGCTCTTCCCAGTAGTCTACCTGCTCAAAGTCCAGGTTTTCCACCGGAGCGCCGGTGATGATGAGACCGTCAAATTTCCGGTGCTTTACCTGGTCAAAGGTAGTATAAAAGGAGTCCAGATGACTGCTGTCGGTATAGTGACCCACATAGCTGGCCGTCTGAAGAAGCTCCACCTGGATCTGCAGGGGAGTATTGGACAGCTTCCGAAGAAGCTGGGTCTCGGTAACGATTTTGGTTGGCATGAGATTGAGGATGAGCAAGTGCAGAGGACGGATATCCTGGTGCAGGGCCCGGTATTCCGTCATGACGAAGATGTTCTCACTCTCCAGGATGGCGGTGGCGGGGAGAGAGTCGGGAATGCGGATGGGCATGGGGGATACCTCCATATATATAGTAGTCAATACCAGTAGACTATCATATTTATATAGGTAACGCAACCGCTGTTTTTGGCGGGAAAAGGGGGCCGGAGAGGGAAAATGAAAAAAGAGCAAAAAAAGGGTTGACAAATAGGAGGCGGACTGCTATACTAATCAAGCGCTTCACGAGAAGGCACTGAAAAAGCGAAACAGAGCGGCGGAAAGCAAGAGCGGTTTTGAAAAAAAGTGTTGACAAATGAATGCGAATGTGCTAAACTAATTAAGTTGCACTGCGGAAGAGTTTGAATGACAGAACTTCTGAAAAAGTAAATTTGAGACCAGAAAACCTCAAAAAACTTCGAAAAAAGTTCTTGACAAACGAAGAAGAGTGTGGTAAGATAGTAAGGCACTCGACCGAAAAGGTCGAAGCGTGTACCTTGTAAATTAAACAACGAGACAAGAACTTGAAGCACCAGAAAAGGACGAGAAGTCCTTTCTAGTCGAAAGACTTGGAAAGGCTCTTGACAAATTTCTTTGAAGCTATGATTTAGTTTTCGATGAAATGAATTGATTTGAACAGCTGAAAAGCTGTTTAGATACCATTTTATTGAGAGTTTGATCCTGGCTCAGGATGAACGC
>JAHHSF010000150.1 GCA_020025375.1 Oscillospiraceae bacterium
ATCTTGAGAATCTCCACGTCCACCCCGGCGGCGGTCTCCTGGGCGCAGGTGAGGCCGTAGCCCGCGTCCAGATACTGGTTCTGAATGGTGGCCAGGCTCATCATGCCGTACTTCTCGCTCATGCCGTACATGGTGATGAGCTTCCGGGCCATGTCGGTGGCCCGCTCAATGTCGTTGGCGGCACCGGAGGTCTGGGTCTGGAAAACCACCTCCTCGGCGGCACGGCCGGCCAGCAGGCAGCGGATCTCGGCCAAGATCTCCTCCTTGTCCATGAGGTATTTCTCCTCTTCAGGCAGGTGGAGGGTGTAGCCCAGGGCCCCCTGGGTGTGGGGCACGATGGTAATTTTGGAGACGGGCTGGGCGTTTTTCTGCTTGGCGGCCACCAGGGCGTGTCCCACCTCGTGGAAGGCCACCAGCTTCTTTTCTCGCTCGGTGAGGACGCTGCCCTTCTTCTCGGTGCCCGCAATCACCACCTCGAAGGAGACCAGCAGATCGTTCTGATTGACGGTGCGGCGGCCCAGACGGACGGCCCGGAGGGCGGCCTCGTTCACCAGGTTGGCAAGGTCGGCGCCCACGCAACCGGCGGTGGCCTGGGCGATTTTATCCAGATTCACATCCTCGGAGAGCTTGATCTTCCGGGTGTGGACCTGAAGGGTCTTGAGCCGTCCGGCCAGATTGGGCCGGTCGATGGTAATGCGGCGGTCGAAACGGCCGGGCCGCAGAAGGGCCTTGTCCAGCACCTCGGGCCGGTTGGTGGCGGCCAGAACGATGACGCCCTTGGTGGGGTCGAAGCCGTCCAGCTCGGCGAGAAGCTGGTTCAGGGTCTGCTCCCGCTCGTCGTTGCCGCCCATGCGGTTGTCACGGGACTTACCGATGGTATCGATCTCGTCGATGAAAATGATGCAGGGGGCCATCTTGGCGGCCTCCTTGAAAAGGTCACGGACACGGGACGCGCCCACACCCACGAACATCTCCACAAAGTCGGAGCCGCTGATGGAGAAGAAGGGGACGTTGGCCTCTCCTGCCACGGCCTTGGCCAGAAGGGTCTTGCCGGTGCCGGGAGGGCCCACGAGAAGGGCGCCCTTGGGAAGCTTGGCGCCAATCTCGGTGTACTTGGTTGGGTTGTGGAGAATGTCGATGATCTCCTGCATGGACTCCTTGGCCTCGTCCTGCCCGGCCACGTCCGCAAAGGTGATCCCGGTCTTTTTCTCCACATAGACCTTGGCGTTGGCCTTGCCCACGCCGCCCAGACCGCCGCCCATCTTACTGCCCATGTTGCGGAACAGGAAGTAGAACAGGCCCACCAGCAGAAGAGTGGGGAGGATATAGGCGGCCAGGAAAGAGATAATGGGAGAGAGCTCCTCCTGATAGGGGGTGCGGTAGACAACCTCGTGGGCATCCATCAGCTCCATCAGGGCGGGGTCGTTGAGGGGGGCGCAGTAGTAAGTGGTCTTGGCAGGTTCCGTTTCCTGTCCGGGCAGGGCGGGCAGGCTGGGCCCGGCGGTGGTTCCCAGGAGCTTTTTCTGCTCGGCCTCAGTGAGGGTGTCCAGATACTCCCGGCTCCACTTAGGGGTCACCACCCCTTCCTTCAGGGTGATGACGTACTTGTTTGGGGTGAGGTCCACCCGGGCCACCTCGTCCCGCAGGATCATCTGCTTGAACTCACTGAAGGAGACCTCCACCGATTTGGCGGTGGAGTACGAAGAAAACAGGAAGTTGATGAACAGGGTAAACACCAGCGCCCAGAGGATGATGGAGATGATGCCCACCATATTTTTATTGGGGCCGGAGCCTCTGGGGCCTTTGTTATTGTTGTTTGGATTCAAAAGCGTGTCCTCCTTTCTTTCGGAAAGACGCTTTGACGCTTTCCCGAAAGATAGCTTACGATTAAGAATAGCACACTAACCTATAAAAAACAAGAAATGCCCAGGTAAACTTTCTGTGAATGGCGTTTCCGGAGACCGGAATGAAAAACCGGACCTCAGCTGTACCGCAGACCCGGTTTGCGCGCTTTGATTCTACATGGGTATCCTTACCGAAAATCCCTCAAGTTTCTCTTTTTCTTTTTGGGATGATATGGTATACTTGTGAATAATCGAACAAAAGAAAGGCAGGACCCGTTTATGAGAGAGTACCGCGCTTCCCGTTCTGAGCCCCAGGCCGAGGCCGACGGCCACATCGAGGGCCGCAACGCCGTTATTGAGGCCCTTCGGGCAGGCGTGACCATCGACAAGGTCTATATCGCCCGGGGGGAGACCGACGCCGCCCTGGGGCATATTGCCTCCAAGGCCCGGGAAGCGGGCGCGGTGGTGGTGGAGGCCGACCGGAGAAAGCTGGACTTTATGTCCTCCACCCACGCCCACCAGGGGGTCATCGCCGTGGCCGCCGTCCGGGCTTACGCCGAGGTAGACGACATTCTGAACGCCGCCCGGGAGAAGGGGGAGCCCCCCCTCATCGTGGTCTGCGACGAGCTCTCTGACCCCCACAACCTGGGAGCGGTCATCCGCACCGCCGAGTGCGCCGGAGCCCACGGGGTCATCATCCCCAAGCGCCGCTCCGCCGGCCTTACCGCCGTGGTGGCCAAGACCTCCGCGGGGGCTGTGGCCCATGTGCCCGTGGCCCGGGTCCCCAACCTGCCCGCTCTGCTCAAGGAGCTGAAGGATGAGGGTGTCTGGGTTTTCGGCACCGCCGCCGATGGGGATACCCCACTTTACAAGGCCGATCTGAAGGGTCCCGCCGCCATCGTCATCGGGAGTGAAGGGGATGGCATGGGCCGCCTGGTAAGGGAGACCTGCGACTTCAAGGTGAGCATCCCCATGAAGGGCAAGCTCAATTCCCTTAACGCCAGCGCCGCCGCCGCCATCCTGCTCTACGAGGCCGTGCGGCAGAGAATGTAATGATTATATAAGCTACAAACAGGAGAATCTCATGTCCAAGGT
>JAHHSF010000151.1 GCA_020025375.1 Oscillospiraceae bacterium
GCAGACATGGACCTGAAGACCGCCCCTGCCATCCTGGAGGCCATGGATGCCCGGAACAAGCAGGGCATCTTCGGCTATACCAGCCGGCCCGACTCCTATTTCCAGGCCGTCTGCGACTGGCAGGAAAAGCGCAACGGCTGGCGCCCAGCTGAGGAGCGTTGCGTCTTTGCCCTGGGGGTCGTCCCCGCCCTGTGTACCTGCGTCCGGGAGTTTTCCAACCCCGGTGACGAGATCCTGTTCCTCACCCCCGTGTACGGTGAGTTCTATGACTCGGTGGAGAACTGGGACCGCAAACCCCTCACCGTGAGCCTGCTCCAGGACGAGGACGGCCGGTACAGCGTGGATTTCGAGGCCTTTGAGGCCGCCCTGAAACGCAAGCCCCCCATCTTTATCCTATGCAACCCCCACAACCCCGTGGGCCGGGTCTGGACCCCCGAGGAGCTGCGCCGCATGGGTGAGCTGTGCGTGAAGTACGGCACTCTCATGGTGAGCGACGAGATTCACAGCGACCTGATGCTCTTCGGCCACAAGCACACCCCCCTGGCCGCCGTGAGTGAGGAGATTGCCGCCCACACCATCACCTGCACCTCGGCCACCAAGACCTTCAACCTGGCCGGTCTCCAGGCCGCCACCTTGGTCTTCCCGAATGAGGAGCTTCAGAACAAGTACCAGAAGTTCTGGAAGGGGCTGGACGTGCATCGCAACAACTGCTTCAGCCTGGTGGCCGTAGAGGCCGCGTTCCGCCACGGCGAGGAGTGGGTGGACCAGCTGCTGACCCATTTGGAGGGCAACATCCTCTATGTGGAGGAGTTCCTGAAGGCCCACATCCCCGAAATCAAGCTCCACCGCCCTGAGTGCACCTACCTGCTGTGGCTCAACTGCAAGGGCCTGGACCTGCCCGGCGACGCTCTGCCTGCCTTTATGGCGGAGGAGGCCCACCTGGCCCTCAACGATGGGCGCGGCTTCGGTCCCGTGGACGGCGAGGGCTATATGCGTATGAATATCGCCTGCCCCCGCTGTGTCGTGGAGCAGGCCATGGCCCAGCTCAAGGCCGCCGTGGACAAGCGCATGGGCCGCTAAACGCCCGTAATCTGTGTGTATCTGTTCCCCCTTTGACCTGATGGGGGTTGGATAATTATTTTGAGGAGGTACTTCCCCGATGTCTAAGAACAACACCTTAGAGAAGAAGGGCCTGGTCATCCGCGCGCTGGACCGCGTGGAGCGCATTGGAAACGCCATGCCCAACCCCGCCACCATTTTCCTGATTCTGACCCTGGCCGTGATGATTATTTCCGCCATTTGCGCCAGCCTGGGCGTCTCCGTGACCTATGAGTCCATCAACGCCGCCACCGGCACTGTGGAAGAGGTCACCGTCTCCGCCGTGAATTTGCTCTCCGTGGATTCCATCCGTACCCTCATCACCAAGCTGGTGACCAACTTCACCGGCTTTTTCGCCCTGGGCACCGTGTTCACCATTATCCTGGGTGTGTCCGTGGCCGACGGCTCCGGCCTGCTGGCCTCCCTGCTGCGGAAGGCTGCCGGCTCCGCCCCCAAGACCCTCATCACTGTGATGGTGGTCTTCCTGGGCATCATGTCCAATATCGCTTCCTCCACCGGCTATGTGGTCCTGGTCCCCCTGGGTGCCATCCTGTTTATGGCCGTGGGCCGTCACCCCATCGCCGGTCTGGCCGCTGCCTTCGCCGGCGTGTCCGGCGGCTGGAGCGCCAACCTGCTCATCGGCACCAACGACCCCATGTTTGCCGGCATGTCCACGCAGGCCGCAAACATGCTGGACCCCAACTACAGCGTCTCCCCCCTGTGTAATTGGTTCTTCATGTTCGCCTCCACCTTCGTCATCACTGCCATCGGGGCCTTCGTGACCGACAAAATCGTGGAGCCCCGCCTGGGCAAGTACGAGGGTGTCATCGACGAGAACACCAGCACCGAGCTCTCCGCCGCTGAGAAGCGGGGCATGAAGTTCGCCGGCATCGCCGCCCTCATCTACATCGTTCTCATTGCCATCACCGTGGTGCCCACCAACGGCCTGCTCCGCGGCCCCGACGGTGGCTTCCTGCAAAGCCCCTTCATGAGCGGCATCATCTTTATCATGATGCTCCTTTTCCTCATCCCCGGTATCGCTTACGGCGTGGGTGCCGGTGTCATCAAGAACGATAAGGACGTGGTCGAGCTGATGACCAAGGGCATCCAGGGCATCACCGGCTTCATGGTCCTCATCTTCTTCGCCGCCCAGTTCACCAACTTCTTCACCTTCTCCAACCTGGGCACCATCCTGTCCGTGGCCGGCGCCAACTTCCTGCAGAACATCGGCTTTGTGGGGATGCCCCTCATCATTGCCCTCATCCTGCTCACCGCCATCATCAACCTGTTTGTTGCTGTGGACTCCGCCAAGTGGGCCATCATGGCTCCCGTGTTCGTGCCCATGTTTATGCGCCTTGGCATGTCCCCCGAGCTGACCCAGGTCGCCTACCGTATCGGCGACTCCTGCACCAACATCATCGCCCCCACCATGCCCTTCTTCGTGCTCACCGTGGCTTTCTTCCAGAAGTATAAGAAGGATGCCGGCATTGGCACCGTCATTTCCACCATGCTGCCCTACTCCATCTGCTTCCTGCTGGGCTGGATCGCTCTGTTTGCTGTCTTTTATGTCTTTGGGCTGCCCCTGGGCCCCGGTGCCCCCATGTTCTATCCCGCCTAAATGACACCGTCCCTTTGCTCGAGCCGCGTCAGCGGCTCGGGCAAAGTTGGTTTATACACAGTTAAAGGAGGAATTTTCCATGCAACCCAAAGAGGGAAAAATCAAAGAACTGCTCCGCCAGCACGGCCTGGACGGCGCTATTGTCTCTTCTCCCGAGAACTTCCAC
>JAHHSF010000152.1 GCA_020025375.1 Oscillospiraceae bacterium
ATATTTTACAGATGCAGACGCAGCTGCGTCCAGCTCTTTTTTATGCGATTACAGTTCCTCGCTGGAGGTCGGTTCGGTCTCAAGCTGGGTTCCCTCGGCCAAAGCGGACTCTTCGCCCGGCTCCCCGGTGCAACCGCAACCATCCTCGTCGATCACGTCGAACTTCCGGTACTGGGTCAGGCCGGAGCCGGCGGGGATGAGCTTACCGATAATGACGTTCTCTTTCAGGCCCAGCAGGTGGTCCACCTTACCCTTGATGGCAGCCTCGGTGAGGACCTTGGTGGTCTCCTGGAAGGAGGCAGCGGACAGGAAGGATTCAGTGGCCAGAGAAGCCTTAGTGATACCCATGAGCAGGCGGGTACAGGTGGGGAGCTGAAGCTCCAGGCCATCGTTGGTCTCCCCCGCGTCGATGCGGGCCTGGACGGCGGCCTTGGCGTCCTCGAACTCGATGAGGTCGATGGTGGAACCAGAAAGCAGGGCGCTGTCCCCGGCATCCTCCACACGGACCTTCCGCATCATCTGGCGCACAATGACTTCGATGTGCTTATCGTTGATATCAACGCCCTGCTGGCGGTAAGGCTTCTGAACCTCCTGGATGAGGTAGTCATGGACGGCGGACACGCCCCGGACGCGGAGAACATCCTGGGGATAGAGGGCGCCGTCGGTAAGCTCCACGCCCTTCTCCACCCGCTGGCCGTTCTTCACGCGGATACCTGCGGAATAGGGGATGGCATAGGTGACCACCTCGCCGTCGTCGGCGGTGATGGTGACGTTGCAGACGGTGTTGCGCTTCGCTTCCTCGGTGGACACCCGGCCGGAGATCTCGGCCAGCTGGGCCATCTTCTTGGGACGGCGGGCCTCGAACAGCTCCTCAACACGGGGAAGACCCTGGGTGATATCGCCGCCGGCGACGCCGCCGGTGTGGAAGGTACGCATGGTAAGCTGGGTACCGGGCTCACCGATGGACTGGGCTGCGATGATGCCGACAGCCTCGCCGGGGCCGACCTCCTCGCCGATGGCAAGGTTCAGGCCGTAGCACTTGGCGCACACGCCGCTCCGGGCCTTACAGTCCAGAACGGAACGGACCTTGACGGAGAAGATGCCGTGGTCCTCCAGAACCTTGGCATCCTCGGGCATCAGCATGGTGTCCCGGGTATAGAGGACCTCGCCGGTCTTGGGGTCCACCACGTCGTCGGTGGGATAGCGGCCCTTGACACGCTCGGCAAAGGTCTCGATGACCTGGCCGTTCTCGGAAATCTCGGAGACGGTAATGCCCTCGTGGGTACCGCAGTCGTGCTCCCGGATAATGACCTCCTGGGCAACGTCGACCATACGGCGGGTCAGGTAACCGGAGTCGGCGGTACGAAGGGCAGTATCGGCCATGCCCTTTCGGGCGCCTCTGGAGGAAATGAAGTACTCCAGGACGGACAGGCCTTCACGGAAGTTGGACTTGATGGGGATCTCGATGGTGCGGCCGGAGGTATCGGCCATCAGGCCTCGCATACCGGCCAGCTGACGAATCTGAGCGGAGCTACCACGGGCACCGGAGTCGGCCATCATCCAGATGGGATTGTATTTGTCCAGGGTGCTCATCAGGGCATCGGTGACATCCTTGGTGGTCTGCTCCCGGGCGGAGACGGCCAGGCGGTAACGCTCATCGTTGGTGATGAAGCCGCGCTTATACTGGCGCTCGATCTTCACGATCTCCTGCTCGGTCTTCTGAATCAGGGTGTTCTTCTCCGGGGGGATGGTCATGTCATAGATGGAGACGGTGAGCGCGCCCCGGGTGGAGAACTTGTAGCCCCGGGCCTTAATGGTATCCAGGACCTCGGCGGACTTGGTGAAGCCGTGCTTGTTGATGCACTTGTCAATGATCTTGCCCAGTTGCTTCTTGCCGCAGACGAAGTTAATCTCAGGTTCGAAGGCCTGATCGGGGTCGTTGCGGTCCACAAAGCCCAGATCCTGGGGGATACCCTCGTTGAAGATGAGGCGGCCCGCAGTGGTACGGACCAGCTTGGAGCGCTCCTCACCGCCTACCACGGCGGTGAGACGGACCAGGATGGGCACATGGAGCTCCAGCTCCCCTTCGTCATAGGCCAGCTTGGCCTCGCTGTCGGAGCTAAAGACATGAAAGACCTCGGTGGGCAGATTCTTTCCAGCGGCCAAGGCCTCCTGGGCCAGGTAGCCGGTGGTACAACGGTAGGGCAGGTAGCCATGTTTGTCATCCCGGACCCAGATGCGCTCTTCGGCGGGGACAGCGCCGGAATCCACCGCGGCAACGGCCTCCTGGAGGCTTTCATAGGTGCGGTCAGGGTCGTTGTCAGCGTCCTTTTCATAGGTGAGGTAGTAGGAACCCAGGACCATATCCTGAGTGGGCACCGCAACAGGGCCACCGTCCTGGGGACGCAGGAGGTTGTTGGCGGAAAGCATCAGAATGCGGGCTTCTGCCTGGGCCTCGGCGGACAGAGGCACGTGAACAGCCATCTGATCGCCGTCGAAGTCGGCGTTAAAGGCGGTACACACCAAGGGGTGAAGCTTAATGGCGCGCCCTTCCACCAGGACAGGCTCAAAGGCCTGGATGCCCAAACGGTGGAGGGTGGGTGCGCGGTTGAGCATGACGGGGTGATCCTTGATGATAAAGTCCAGGGCATCCCACACCTCGGTACGGCCCTTATCCACCATCTTCTTGGCGGACTTGATATTGTTGGCCAGACCGTCCTCCACCAGCTTTTTCATCACAAACGGGCGGAAAAGCTCGATCGCCATTTCCTTGGGCAGGCCGCACTGGTAGATTTTCAACTCGGGGCCGACCACGATAACGGAACGGCCGGAGTAGTCCACACGCTTGCCCAGCAGGTTCTGACGGAA
>JAHHSF010000153.1 GCA_020025375.1 Oscillospiraceae bacterium
GGCGGCGGGGGAGAGGCCACCCCCACTCCGACCCCCGCGCCCACCTCCAGCGGGGTGGCCACCCCTGAGCCTGCGCCCTATGATGGCCCGGTGAATCCTCTTACCGGCCTTCCCTTGAAGGAAAAGTGGGTCAACGCCCGGCCCATCGCCGTGATGCTGAACAATCTGAAGGAGGCCCAGCCCCAGCAAGGCCAGTCTCAGGCCGACATCATCTATGAGGTCCTGGCCGAGGGCGGCATCACCAGGATGCTGGGGGTCTATCAGACCGTGGAGGGGGTGGAGACCATTGGATCGGTCCGATCCGCCCGCACCTACTATTTGGAACTGGCTTTGGGCCATGATGCCGTCTATCTCCACGCCGGTGGGAGCCCGGACGCCTACGCTAAGATAAAAAAGTGGGACGTGACCGCGCTGGACTGCGTGAACGGCCCCTATGAGGGGCGAAGCCCCAACGCCAACCTCTTCTGGCGGGACCCGGACCGCATCAAGAAAAACGGGAAGGTCCACAGTGTAGTCACCACCGGGGAGAGCATCCTGGAGCGGTTCCCCACCTATTCCTTCCGCCAAGAGCATGGGGAGGGCTACTCCTATCCCCAGAACTTTCTGGAGGATGGGACCCCGGAAAACGGGACGGTGGCCAGTCTCATCACCGTGCCCTATTCCTACTATAAGACCGGCACCTTTACTTACGACGAGGAGACAAAGACCTACCTGGTGGGCCAGTATGGTGAGCCGTATACCGACGGTAACACCGGAGCCCAGGTGGGGGTTACTAACGTCCTGATCCTCCAGACCGATTGCCACATCATCCCCGGAGACACCGCCGGTCGGATGGCGGTGGATCTCTCCTCCGGAGGAAAGGGCTGGTACGCCTGTGGCGGAAAGATGGAGGAGATCCAGTGGTCCAAAAAGGACCGCAACAGCCCCTTTATCTATGCCGTGGACGGCGAGCCTCTCTCCCTGGGCCAAGGGAAGAGCTACGTGAACATCGTCCCCATGAACTGTGATATCACGGTAGAATAAGCATTAAAATCCGCTATTTTCATCTGAAAATAGCGGATTCTTGTTTTTTGGTAAGGATATAGCCAATAGAACCGCTGTTCCATTCCGTACCGCCGGATTTCGTTTCACAGCCGATATCGGTCAGCGTTCCCATTTGCTTCAAGAGGGGCATATTTGATATATCGACCTGTGACATCCTTTTATGCGGTGTTGCCTTAGAACAGCTCCCGGAGCAGGCTTTCAAACTGGACACCCTCTCGTTCAGGTGTTCCAAGGGTAAGAGTGTGGGCCACACAGCGGGCCACGAAGCGGACGGCCAGGTCCATGGCCTCGGCCAGCCGATCCCCCTTCAAAAGACGGCCCAGGAGGATGGAGGCAAACAGGTCCCCGGTGCCGCCGAACTGCCCCTTTTCCCGGTGGGCCATAGAGAAGTGGATAGAGCCGTCCCGGTGGTCGAAACAGCCTGCGCCCAGCTCCCCCTCCTTAAAATACACGCCGGTGAGGGCTACGGAGCGCTTTCCACCCAGGCTCAGACGTTCCAGCCAGACACGGACCCCGGCTTGGTCGGTTGGGCGGTCCTTGTAGTCTTCTCCCAGGAGGATGGCGGCCTCGGTGAAGTTGGGGGTGATGATGTCGGCACCCTCGGCCAGGTGGCACATCCGGTCGCACATCTCGGGGGTGTAGGTGCGGTAGGGCACCCCATGGTCCCCCATGACGGGGTCCACCAAAAAGAGGGTGTCCTCCCGCCGGAGGGTGGTCACCAGCTTCTTCACCGACCCGATCTGACGGGCGGAGCCCAGAAAGCCGGAATAGATGGCATCAAAGGTAAGACCCAGCTCGGCCCAATGTTCTCGGGTCAGCTCCATCTGGTCGGTCAGGTCCAGGAAGGCGGCCTTGTCAGAGGCGGGGAAGGCGGTATTGGCTGACAGATAGGCGGTGGGGATGGGGGAGCATTGGACGCCCATGGCAGAGAGAACGGGCAGGACGATGGTGAGGGAGCAACGGCCGATGCCAGAGAGATCATGGATGGCGGCTACACGGGGGATAGGATGGGCCATGCTTCCGGCCTCCTTTCATTTGTGGGTGGGAAAATCTATTCTACGTCCAATGATAGCACAGAATGAACATCTCTGCAATTGACATTTTTCTCTGAGAATGGTAAACTAAATTTCAATATATGCGGGTATGACGGAATTGGCAGACGTGCGGGATTTAGGTTCCCGTGCCTTTCGGCGTGCAGGTTCGAGTCCTGTTACCCGCACCAGACCGCCGTGGATGGATTCCGTTCGCGGCGGTTGTTTACAGCTGTGGCGGGTTGTGCCGCCATAATGAGTGGAGGAAGTTTTTGTTATGGAAGAAGTCTCGACAGAAAAACAGAAAAAACGTCGGGCCAGCTTTTCAGGGCGCATCGGTTACGTCTTGGCAGTTTCTGGCTCCGCGGTGGGCCTTGGAAACATTTGGCGGTTCCCCCATCTGGCCGCGAAGTACGGCGGCGGAATGTTCCTGCTGACCTACCTGATTCTCATGCTTACTTTCGGCTATGTGCTCATCGTCTCTGAGACCGCGCTGGGCCGAATGACCCGGAAAAGCCCCGTGGGCGCCTTTGCCACCTTTGGGAAGGGCCGGGCGTTCCGGTTCGGCGGCTGGATCAACGCCGTCATCCCCATGCTCATCGTTCCTTATTACAGCGTCATCGGCGGCTGGGTGGTGAAGTACCTGGTGGAGTATCTCCGGGGCAACGCCGACCTGCTGGCCCAGGACGGCTATTTCGATAACTTCATTGCCTCCTCCGGCACGGTGGAGTTTTGGTATCTTATTTTCGCCGTCGCC
>JAHHSF010000154.1 GCA_020025375.1 Oscillospiraceae bacterium
GGCCTTGCCCCGGTCCACGCCGATGACTCCCGCCTTCGACAGCAGCCAGCCGACCACCGGGATCCGAAGAAGTTCAATCTTCGCCATGGCAGTAATTCGATTCTTGAGTCCAAGGGCAAAGACGATAAAGAAGGGGTCAGAGGCCTTGGTGTGGTTGGGGCAAAGCAAGGCCCCGCCCTCGGGCAGGTTCTCTTTCCCCACGCTCCGGCTGGGGTGGACCAGATTAAAAAAGGGGTAGATGATACAATAGATTAGCGTATACCAGTTCTGCATCACTGAAACCGCTCCTTTACCAGATTCAACAGAAGATTCAAGCTCTCCTCCAGGTCATAGTCGGTGGTGTCCACAGCCACCGCGTCCTCCGCCTGGCGCAAGGGAGAGGCCTCCCGTGTCATATCCTGATGATCCCGCTGAATGATCTCCTCCAGAACCTTTTTGTACGGCTCCTGGATTCCCTTGGCCTGGAGCTCCAAAAAGCGGCGCTTGGCCCGGGCCTCGGGAGCCGCCGTCAGGAAAATCTTCAGACCGGCGTCGGGCAGAACCGCCGTGCCAATGTCCCGGCCATCCATGACCACATCATGGGTCTCGGCCAGCTGCCGTTGGAGGTCCATCAAAAACTGCCGCACCTCGCGCAGGGCCGAAACCGCGGAAGCATACAGAGAGATTTCGGGCCGGCGGATTGCCTCGGTCACATCCTCCCCATCCAGCTTCATCCGCTGGAGTCCGTCCTCCCCATGACCCAATGTGATCTCCAACTTGGGGAGCATGGCGGTCACCTGGGCGGCGTCATTGGGGTCGATGCCAGCCCGTTGGGCGGCCAGGCCCACCGTCCGGTAGATGGCCCCAGTGTCCACATAAAGATAGCCCAACCGTTCGGCCAGCCGTTTTGCAAGGGTACTCTTCCCCGCCCCGGAAGGGCCGTCGATGGCGATGGCTCTCTGGTTCATATTCTCACCTCAAACACAGTATTCCGCGGCGCCCTCCCCTGCCGCCCGGCCGGTACACCAGGCAATCTGCAGGTTGAAGCCACCGGTATAGGCATCCACATCTATCAGCTCCCCGGCAAAAAAAAGCCCCTCCACCTTCCTGGAGGCCATGGTGTGAGGGTCGATTTCCCCCACCTTCACCCCACCCGAGGTGATAATGGCCTCTGTAACGGGACGGGTGCCATCCACCGGCACCGTAAAACCCTTCAGCTCCTCCAACAAGCGGCGGCGGTGCACCTTGGTCACAGAGTTGGCCTTGGTGTTGGAAGGGATGCCGGTGCGGCGGATCAGCACGGGAATCATGAGCCGGGGAACCAGCTCCCCCAGCAGATTGCCGAAGTCCCGGTTTGGATTGTCTCCAAATTCCCGAAGGAGCCGCTGATCCAGCTTCTGCTCGTCCAGAGCGGGCTTCAGGTCAATAACAACCGAATATTGCTCTTTGCCAAAGTCCCGCATATGAGCGCTGGCGCTCAGGATGAGGGGGCCAGACAAGCCAAAATGAGTGAACAGCAATTCTCCCTGATCCTTGTAAAGGGCTTTTCCTTTTCTCCCCTTCACCTGGATGGCTACGTTCCGCAACGAGAGGCCCTGCATGGCGGCGCAGTCCCCATCGGGGGAGTTCAGAGCCACCAGGGATGCCTTGGGGGAGACGATGGTATGCCCCATAGCCTCGGCAAAGCCGTACCCATCCCCGGTGGAGCCGGTCAAAGGATAGGAGGCTCCGCCAGTAGCAAGGATAACCGCTTTACAAGAATAGCCCCCATGCTCCCCCTTCACGCCCTGGACCTTTCCATCTTTTACCTCGATGGCCACCGCCCGGTCCTCTACGATGGAGACTCCGGCCCGGCGCAGGGCGAAGAAGAGGGCATCAATGACATCCGCGGCCTTGTCGGAAACGGGAAAAACCCGGTTCCCCCGCTCTGTTTTCAGAGGGATGCCCAGATTCTCAAAATAGGCCATCACCGCTCTGGGCGGAAAGCGGGTCATGGCGCTAAACAAAAAACGGCTGTTTCGGGGAACTGAGGCCAGAGCCTCCTCCACAGTACAGTCGTTGGTAAGATTGCACCGGCCCTTTCCGGTGATGTAGAGCTTACGGCCCAGCTTGGGATTCCGCTCCAGCAGGGTCACTCGGGTCCCTTTTTTCGCGGCGGAAAGGGCGGCCATCATTCCGGCCGCCCCACCGCCGATTACGATTAACTCCTGGGTCACTGCCCGTCCTCCTTCTCGAGGGGATTTTTATAGACACCGTACTCATCCCAAATTTGCTCCAGGGACTCAAAGGTCTTGGAGAGCTTGTCGGTATTCTTCCGTCCCACCGCTACAATCAGCGCATTCACCAGGGAGAGCGGCGCCACCAGGGAGTCCACGAAGGAGGCCATGTCGCTCTTTGCCAACAGCTTATAGTCAGCAATGGCCGCCAAGGGCGATGCCAGGCTGTCGGTCACCGCGATCACCGTGGCCCCCCGGCTCTTTGCGTACTGCATGGCCTCCACCGTCCGCTGGGAATACCGGGGAAAGCTGACCCCGATGACCAGATCCCCTTCCGAGACATGGAGGATCTGCTCAAACATCTCGCTGGCCGAGGCGGAGGTCACCTGGGTCACATTTCCAAAAATAAGGTTAAAGTAAAAGCTCATAAAGCTGGCCAGCGCGGTTGCCGACCGTACCCCCAACACATAGATGCGCCGGGCTGAGGCAATAGCATCCACCGAAGCGTCAAAGCTGTCCTTGTCAATCTCTTCCAGGGTCATGCGAATCTTTTCAATATCGGAATGCATCACCATAGGTAACACGTCGTGGTTCCCTATCCGGCCCTCAGAGAC
>JAHHSF010000155.1 GCA_020025375.1 Oscillospiraceae bacterium
GCACTATGCCGCCAAGGGGTATGGGCCTTATAAAATCAAAGCCGAGCTCTACCGCCGGGGCGTACCAAAGGAGTTTTGGGACGCGGCTGTGGAGGAGTGGGAGGACCCCGCCGACCAACTGGACGCCTTTGTGGCGAAAAAGTTACGCGGCGTGGACTGCCCGGACCGAAAAGACTTCAAGCGTGTGTCCGATGCCCTGGTCCGCCGGGGCTACTCCTGGTCGGACATCAACGCCGCCCTGCGCCGGTACGGCGCCGAAATTAATGAATAGAGGTGCTTTATGAACGCCAGAGACTGTTTGCTCACCCGGCGGAGCGTCCGCAAATACAAGCCGGAGTCCCTTTCCGACGAGCTCCTGATGGAAATTCTGGAGCCCGCCCTGGCCGCTCCCTCGGCCATCAACCTCCAGCACTGGCACTTTGTCGTGGTCCGCTCTCCCGAAGCCATGGCTGACCTGAAGGCCATCATGCGGGAGGTGGTGGAGGCCTTTAGCCCCGTGCTGAAGGAGCGCTTCGCCAAGCACCCGGAGACCGTGGCCCAGACCCAGAACTTCATGCTCTCTCTGGGCGGTGCCCCCGCCTGCGTACTGGCCTTCTGCCTGAAGGACGACTTCCCCGACCGGGACGGCGCTCTCCAGAGCGTGTCTGCGGCGGTTGAAAACCTCCTCCTTTCCGCCTGGGACAAGGGGGTTGGCTCCTGCTGGATGAGTGCCCCGCAGCGCATGGGCTTCGGCCCCAAGCTCCGGGACCGCTTTGCCCCCGGCAAGGGGGAATTCGTGGCCGCCGTCACCCTGGGCTGGCCCGACCAGGAACCCAAGATGCCCCCCCGCCGGGATGGGCGCTGGACCTTCGCCTAACTAATATCAAAGGAGAAATACATTTGAAAGTTGCATTCGTATCCTTGGGTTGCGCCAAAAATCTGGTGAACACAGAACAGATGATGGCCCTCTGCCGCAAGGAGGGCTGGACCGTCACCGGGGAGCCCAGTGGCGCCGACGTGGCCGTGCTCAACACCTGCGGTTTTATTGAGGGGGCCAAGAGCGAGGCCATCTCCAACATTCTGGAGCTGGCTCAGCTCAAGACCGACGGCCAGCTGAAAAAACTGCTGGTGGCCGGCTGTCTCACCCAGCGCTACCGGGACGAAATTATGGAGGAGCTTCCTGAAATTGACGGCATGATGGGCACCGGTAGCTACACCGACGTGGTGGAGGCGGTGAAGGCTGTCATGGATGGGGACACCCCCACCTATTTCGGGGACATCCATCACACCATGGAGGATGGGGAGCGGATGGTCTCTACCCCCGGCTACACCGCCTATCTGAAGATTGCCGAGGGGTGCGACAACTGTTGCTCCTTCTGCATCATCCCCCGGCTCCGGGGCCGCTACCGCAGCCGCTCCATGGAGTCCCTCCTGGCTGAGGCCAAGGGTCTGGCTGAGAGCGGCGTGCAGGAACTCATCGTCATTGCCCAGGACATCACCAGATACGGCACTGACTGGGACGGCAAGCGGCATCTGGCCGAACTGCTCAAGGAACTCTGCCGCCTCCCCTTCCACTGGATTCGCCTCCACTACCTCTATCCCGACGAGTTTGACGATACCCTCATCCACACCATCGCCTCTCAGCCCAAGATTCTCCCATACCTGGACATTCCCATCCAGCACTGCAACGACGACATCCTCAAGCGGATGAACCGCCGGGGCACCAAGGCGGAGATCATGGACCTTTTTGCCAAACTCCGGGCCCAGGTGCCCGGTCTGGTCCTGCGCACCTCTCTCATCTGCGGCCTGCCCGGCGAGGGGGAGGCCGAGTTCGAGGAGTTGTGTGACTTCCTGCGAGTGACCGGCATTGAGCGGGCCGGGGTCTTTCAGTTCTCTCCCGAGGAGGGGACCGCCGCCGCTGTGATGCCCGATCAGGTGCCTGCGGACGTGGCCGCCCGCCGGGTGGAGCTGTTGGTTGACCTTCAGTCCCGGGTCATGGACGAGTACAACGAGAAGCGGCTTGGCTCCGTCATGGAAATTCTCTGCGAGGGCTTCGATTCCGAGGCTGGGTGCTATGCCGGCCGATCCTACGCCGATTCCCCGGACATCGACGGCCGAGTGCTCTTTACCGCCGCCGGACTGGTTCCCGCCGGTGAGTTCGTAAATGTCCGCATCACTTCGGTCACAGACGACGGCGACCTCATGGGGGAGGTGGAAGAATGAATACCGCCAATAAGCTCACCATGCTCCGGGTCATTCTGATTCCGGTCTTTCTCCTGAGCCTTTACCTCTGGTATCCCGGTTCCAATTACCTGGCTCTGGGTATCTTCATCCTGGCCAGTATCACCGATTTCATCGACGGCTATATTGCCCGGCACTACAATCAGACCACCGACTTCGGCAAGTTCATGGACCCCCTGGCTGACAAGCTACTGGTCTTTGCCGCCATGTTTTGGTTCGTAGACCTTGGCTTCATGCCCGCCATGGTGGTCTTCGTGGTCCTGGTTCGGGAGCTGGCTGTGAGCGGGATGCGGATGGTGGCCGCCGACAAGGGGAAAGTCATCGCCGCCGGCTGGTCCGGCAAGGTGAAAACCGCCTCCACCATGGTCAGCCTCTGTCTCATGTTCCTCCATCTTGGCCCCGTGGTAAACAAGGTCTGCTGGATGGTCATCCTGGTCACCACCGTTTACTCCGGCATTGAGTACTTCGTGAAAAACGCCGACGTGTTCAAGGGAAGCATGAAATAAAAAGCAAAACCGCGGAGCCTGCACCGCAGTGACCCAAAAAGGACAGTGAAAAATATAAAATTTTCCCGGTCAACAGCAC
>JAHHSF010000156.1 GCA_020025375.1 Oscillospiraceae bacterium
GAGCAGGGCAATCTGGGGCAGAAAGGTGAGCACGCCTCCCACCCCGCTGAACACCCCATCCACCACCAGGCTCCGGAGCCAAGGCCAGACCCCGGCATTCTCCAAAAGGGTACTCAAGTGTCCGGCCAGAAAGCTGTTGATGAAGAGGTCCACCCCGTCGGAGAGAAAGGAGCCGATGGGGCCGAAGGTGACGGCAAACATGAGGAGCATGGTGCAGAGGAAGGCGGGCACGGCAAAGACTTTGTGGGTCATAATGGAATCGATCTTGTCCGAGAGGGTGGCCTCGTCTGCCCCCTCCCCTTTCACCACCGCCTGGGCCACCACACTCTGAATAAAGTGGTAGCGGCTGTCAGCCACCAGGGTCTCCCGGTCGCCCAGGTCGTAAGAGCGCTCGTACGTTTCCAGGATAGCTTCCAGCTTGGCCCGCTCCTCACCACTGAGGCCCAGCTTTTCGGCCACCATCTCGTCCCCCTCGATGAGCTTGATGGCGCACCAGTGGGCGGGAAGCCCCACAGCGTAGGCCCGATCGTGGATAAGCTCACCCACAGCGTGGTGAATCTCATGGGTGAAGTCGTCGTAGAGGTCGTCGGGCTCCACCGTCACGCCGATGTGCATCTGCTGATGGGCGATGCGGAGCATCTCCTCCACGTTCTCCCCGGTGCGGGCGGTGATGGGAATGACGGGAACCCCAAGGGTCCGGCTCAGCTTCTCCACGTCCAACCGGTCGCCCCGCTTCTCCACCTCGTCCATGAAATTCAGGGCGATGACCATGGGTCGCTCCAGCTCCAGGAGCTGGGCGGTAAGATAGAGGTTGCGCTCGATATTGGTGGCATCCACAATGTTGATGATGGCATCGGGATGCTCCCCCACGATGAAGCCCCGGGCCACGACCTCCTCCATGGAATAGGGAGACAGGGAGTAGATCCCGGGTAGGTCCACGATGGTGACCCGCTTTCCCTCCACCTGGGCGTAGCCCTCCTTCTTCTCCACCGTCACCCCGGGCCAGTTGCCTACATATTGGTTGGACCCGGTAAGGGCATTGAAGAGGGTGGTCTTACCGCAGTTTGGGTTGCCCACCAGGGCCAGCTTCATCTCCCGGCTGTCATGGTCAGCATAGGACGGGGTCCCGGCATGCTCCTTATGCTCGTGCTCGTGGGCGGCCTGCATCCGGCGGAGGGTCTCCTCGTCCGGGATGTGCTGGACCATGCCCTGCTTCTCATGCCGGTGGGGCTTCTGGACCGGGACCTCTCCAGGGGGGCACATCTCGATCTGGGCCGCGTCCGCCTTCCGCAGAGAGAGAGAGTAGCCCCGCAGCTGGACTTCTAAAGGGTCTCCAAAGGGGGCCACCTTCTTCACAGTAACGGTAGTGCCGGGGGTGAGTCCCATGTCCACCAGGCGGCGCTTCACCGCCCCCTTCTCATTGCCGACCTTCGCAATGACCCCGGAACTTCCAGGCTGAATATTTTCCAAGGTATGTATCATATCGAAACCCTTTCGTTGCTGGTCAGTATGCTTTTCTTTCGCTATTATATCTCACTGGTTAGTCGCGAGCAATCATTATTTTTACAAAGGAATAAATGAATTTTTTGGAAAAGCACAGCGTATTGACGAACGGGGTCGAAACAGGTATTATAATGAATAACGTGACCACCTTTCGTCAAAGGAGCTCTCTATGAAAGCAACTGTTTTCCGTATCCTATCCTGCGTGTTTGCCCTGGTCCTCCTCCTCCCCGCCGCCCTGGCGGCCCCAAACGGAGATGTCGAGGTGGAGTTTTACAGCCAGGCCGAGGGGTGCTATTCGCCCCACCGCTCCTCGGTGGTGGGGCTGACGCTGAACGGCGTGCCTCTCTCCTCCGATGTGCCGGCGGTGGTCTGGCAGGCCCGGACCATGCTTCCCGTCCGGCTGGTGAGTGAGCATCTGGGGGCAACTGTTTCCTGGATCAGCGAGACCAGCCAGGTGATCATCCGCAAGGGTTCCGGCACCATCGTGCTCACCCTGGGTTCAGCCTCCGCCATCGTCAACGGCCGGAGCCTTCTCCTCCCCGATGGGGTCCCCGCTACTGTCATGCGCTATCAGGGGGTGGAGCGCACCATGGTCCCCCTCCGTTTCGTCTCCGAACAACTCGGGGGTGCGGTGGAGTGGGATCAGTCCACCTATACCGCCTCCATCTGGTCCGCCGAAGAGGAGGCCGGCCAACTCACCGGCATCCTGGCAGATGCCAACGCCCAAACCATTCTCCTTTCCACCACTGTGGCTCCCAAGTATAACGTCCAGGACCTGGGGGACCGGGTGGTGGTGGACCTGCTGGGCATGGAGCTTGCCGAGGATTTCCCCGCCACTGTGACCGTGGACAACGAGCTCATCGCCGGGATACGCCATTACCAGCACGACGACTCCCTCCTCCCGGAATACAGCTCCACCGTCCGGGTGGTCTTTGACTTGAAAGCCGGGGTCACCTTTGAGAAAAACGTGACGGTAAGCCCGGTGGAAAAGGGCATCGTCCTCACCACCTTCCTCCCTGACCGGGAGGAGATCCACTTCTCCCCCACCGCCCCCCTGGACCCCGCGAAAAAGACCGTGGTGGTGGACGCGGGCCACGGCGGAACGGCGGACGGCGCTAAGTATGAGGGCGTACCGGAAAAGGCTATCAATCTAAAGGTGGCGAAAAAGCTGGAGGTCCTCCTGAAAGAGAAGGGATACAACGTGGTGATGACCCGGACCGACGACTCCTCGGTGGGCCTCTACGACCGGGCAGACATCGCCAACGCGGTG
>JAHHSF010000157.1 GCA_020025375.1 Oscillospiraceae bacterium
GGGCTCTCCCCCCTGTGGGGTGGGGTGGCCAACTTCGCCGTCACGCTTCTCTTTCTCCCTCTGGGGCTGGGGCTGGGTGGCCGACTCCGGGGCGGACAACTGGCCGGGCTGGCCCTGCCCCTGTCCGGGGTCCTGCTTTTGATCCTGGGGGCGCTGGCGGCCAGAGGGTAGCAAAAAGGTCAAGCCGCAAAAAAGCACCCCGCACACTGTGCGGGGCGCTCTGCTTTATCCTCAATAACGGCGGACCACCGCCACCACCTTGCCCAAAAGCTCGGCGTGAGTACCGTCAATGGGCTGATAGGTCTCCGTGTCGTCGTTTTCAGGCAGAAGCCAGGTGACCCCATCCTTCCGCTGGAGTGTCTTGACGGTGGCCTCATCCTCAAAGAGGGCCACCACAATGTCATGGTTACGCAGGTTCTCCTGGCGGTGGACCACCACCAGGTCCCCGGGTAGGATGCCCGCCCGGATCATGGACTCACCCCGGACTTTCAGGGCAAAGTGCTCCCCCTCCAGCCCCTGGGTGTCAAAGGTGAGGTAGTCCTCGATGCACTCCTCGGCCAGGATGGGGGAGCCGGCGGCCACGTTGCCCAGGATGGGCACCTGGTTGGCCCGACCGTCCAGCTCCTCGGCCACCGCCCGGTTGGGCAGGGAAATGGCCCGGGTCTTCCCCGCAGACTTGACAATCATCCCGGCCTCCTCCAACCCCTTAAGGTGGAAGTGGACGGTGGAGGGGGACTTGAGCCCTACCGCCTCCCCGATTTCCCGCACCGAGGGGGGATAGCCGTTCCGGTCGGTAAAGCTGCAGATGTATTCGTAGATCTGACCTTGCTTGGGCGTAAGAGCCTTCATAGCAACCAGCCTTTCTGAAAATTGACGATTTTGGGGCGGGCAGGTCCTGCCCCGACCTTACATAGTTGTATCATACCATACACCAAGCAAAAATGCAACGTTTGTTCTAAAAAGATTTTCGCCGGACAAAGCCACCCGACAAAAAACATGATGCATACTTCGGCGCGCCCACGGTCTCAGACGCTATGTATCAATATTTGTTTACCCACCCCGAAATGAGATAGGTGGGCACTACCCACATAAGGAGGAAAACCAACAGGTTAATGGCGGAAAGGGAGGAGTAAGCCAGGCTCACTGTGAGGTAGAAAGCCAGCAGGACCCCCACCACCGAACCCAGACAGGTAAGGACGGAGGAGAGGACGGTAGCCCGGCGGAGGCGCTGCGCGCCCACCACAGCCTCGGCGTAAGGTGCCAGGCCCTCCCGGCAGAGGAGGGCGGTGAGGACCGGGCCGTGGGCATCCTCCCAGTCGGATAGCTCCCTGCGCCGCTCCACCGGGGGATACTCCATTTTCTCCACCGGCAACTTGAACCGCTGGCGGAGCATGGCGGGGATGATGTTGAAATCCCTGGTGGCCAGCACCGGGGCGGTCTTGTTCTGAATCAGGGCGTAAAGGGCGGGGGCGATGGCCCCCTGGAGGGTGTAATTCAGGGCAAAAATGCCCGCCAGCTCCCCGTCGATGGCACAGAAAACGGCGTTTTTCACATTGAGTCCCTGGGGCAGGCGGACCTCCATAAGGGCCATGAAGGCGGCGGTGCCCACATAGACCTGCTGGTCCCGGATGGTGGCAGACAGTCCGCCGCCCTCGAAGCAGGAGAAGTCCTCGCAACGGCGGTAGCTTCCCCCCTGGGAGCGGAGCAGGTCCCGGAAAATGCGGTCCAGGCCGCTGCCCGCCTGGCGGATGAGGGTGGCGGTCACCGCCACCACCTTCTCAATCGGAAAGTCCCCAAAAACCTTGATGCCGTTCAGGGTGATGGTGCCTGGGGGGAAGAGGTCGGTATCGGTGAGGATGATCCCCCGGCCCACCTCCTGCGCTCCCTCCCACCCGGCGAGGGCGGCACCGCTGGCGGCCAGGCGTTTGGCGAGGGCAGCGAAGGGCTTGCTGTACCCCAGCAGGCCCCCGAAGGAGGCCGAGGCGGTAAAGAGGGCGGACAGGCACCAGAGCAGGGACTCGGGCCGCCCCTTGCCCACCGAGGCCAGCAGGGCAAAGAGAAGGCAGGCCAGCATGATGACCGGGACGGCCAGGCGGAACATCCGCTGTGCCCCGTCGTCGGCCTGAATCTGGCTGCCAAAGCCCTGGACGGTGCCCAGGTGCTTGGCATAGGTGGGGCGCCCATTCCACTTGGCCTCATCCAGGGTGACCACATAGGGCTCCTGGACCGAGGCGGCCACCCGACAGGTCAGGCGCAGGCCCCGGCGCTTAAGGTAATTTCCCCGGAGGGCGAAGGCCAGGGCAAAGGTGACCACCCCACAATAGGGCAGCTGCTCTCCCCGTGGGGCCAGGGTCTGCATGGTGAGGGCATCGGCCACCGTAAAGAGAAGGGCAAAGGCCAGCAGGGTATCCATCCCCGGCTTCCCCTGGAAAAGGCGGACAAGGCCCATTCCCCAAGTGTCCAGCCCCAGGAGGGCGGCCAGCAGGAGCAGTCCGGTGGCCAGATAGACCCGGAGGGGGTAAGACCCGGTGAGCTCTGAAGGCAGGGAGAGGGGGAGCATATGCATCACCAGCAGGAACAACTGGGGCAGGCAGAGCAGGGCCACTAACAGCCACCGCAGG
>JAHHSF010000158.1 GCA_020025375.1 Oscillospiraceae bacterium
GGAAATGGCCATCATCGTCGGTGCGGAACCAGTTGACGTGGAAGATCTTTGGGGGCTTGGTTACGGTCTTACCCATCTTCAGCCAGTGGGCCCAGTAATCCCCCATATGATAGCCACAGAAGGGGAGCATGGCCATGGGGTCCCGGCGGGTCACGCCCACTGCCCCGGTGGCGGCCGCGGTGGTCTCAGAGGCCATGGCGGAGCCGATAAAGACCCCATGCTCCCAGGAGCGGGCCTCGTAGACGAGAGGGGCGGTGCGGGCCCGGCGGCCGCCGAAGAGAATGGCGGAGAGGGGAACGCCGGTGGCGGAATCAAAGTCGGGGGAGATACAGGGACAATTCTTGGCCGGGGCGGTGAAGCGGGAGTTGGGATGAGCGCCCTTTTCCGTCGCGGTTTCCCCATTCCATGGGCGGCCCAGCCAGTCCTCGGCGTGGGTGGGTGGCGTCTTGTTCAGCCCTTCCCACCACACGGTGTTGGTGTCCAGGTCGTGAACCACGTTGGTGAAGATTGTGTCCTTGCGGGTGGCGGCCAGGGCGTTGGGATTGGACTTGGCACTGGTGCCGGGGGCCACACCGAAGAAGCCGTTCTCCGGGTTGGCAGCCCACAGCCGCCCGTCCGGTCCGGGGCGGATCCAGGCGATGTCGTCGCCCAGACACCAGACCTTCCAGCCCTTGGCCTGATAGCCCTCGGGGGGGATAAGCATGGCTAGATTGGTCTTGCCGCAGGCGGATGGGAAGGCGGCAGCCAGATAACGGATCTTCCCGGTGGGGTCCTGAACACCGAGAATCAGCATATGCTCGGCCATCCAGCCCTCGTCCCGGCCCAGGTTGGAGGCCATACGGAGCGCGAAGCACTTTTTGCCCAGCAGGGCGTTGCCGCCGTAGCCGGAGTTCACAGAGAAAATGAGGTTATGCTCGGGGAAGTGAGCAATGTAGCGCTCTTGGGGGTCTAGCTTTACCTTACAGTGGATTCCCTTTACATAGCTTGCACCGCCTCGAATCTCATCCAGGATGGAGGAGGAGACCCGGGTCATAATCGCCATGCTGAGGGCGACATAGATGGAGTCGGTGACCTCAACGCCGTACCGGGCGAAGGGAGAGCCGGGGACCCCCATGGAGTAAGGGACCACATACATGGTGCGCCCCTCCATGCTGTCTTTGGCGATGGCACAGAGCTTCTCATACATCTCCTGAGGGGCGGCCCAGTGGTTGGTCGGTCCGGCATTTTCCTCCTTGGAGCAACAGATGAAGGTCCGCTCCTCTACCCGGGCAACGTCTTGAGGGTCGGAGCGGTGTAGATAGCAACCGGGCAAGGTTTCCTCGTTGAGCTTGATAAGCTCCCCGGTGTCGCAGGCCTGCTTCCGCAGGGCCTCCAGCTGGGCCTCAGAACCGTCCAGATAAACGATTTGGTCGGGATGGGTCAGTTTAGCCACGGCTTCGATGAATTCCTGTACGGGTAAATCTGGCGTTAACATAGTATGACCTCCATTAAAAAATAAAAAGTCCGCCCTTTTTACTCTCTATTATAGAGAGTAAAAAGGGCGAACACAAGAAGAATCGGGAAAAAGTTTTTTTAGCCCCTCAGCTTCCCCTTTAACTCGGCAGTAAGCTTGGCAAATTCCGGGATGCCGAGCCGCTCCCCCCGCACATCGGCGGGCAGGCCGCAGGCCTCCAAGACCGACCGTAAGGCCTCCTTGTCCAGATGGCTTCCGAACCCGGCGGACAATGCGTTGAGGAGGGTCTTACGCCGCTGGGCAAAGGCTGCCTTTACCAGACGGAAGAAGAGGGCTTCGTCCACCACCTCCACCCGGGGGGTACTCCGGGGAACCAGCCGGATGACGGCGGAGGTCACCTTGGGGGCGGGGAGGAAGCACTCCTTTGGAACGTCGAAGAGGAGTGCCGGGTCGGTGTAATACTGGCAATAGATCGAGAAGGCCCCGTAGTCCGCCGTGCCGGGGGCGGCGCAGATGCGCAGGGCTACCTCACGCTGAATCATCACTGTAATGGCGGAAAACAGCCCGCTCTCAACGAGGAGCGTAAGCACCGGGGTGGTGATGTTGTAGGGCAGATTGGCGCAGGCCATGGGGGTGAGACCACTAAACTGCTCGGCCACCAGAGCCTTGAGGTCCAGCTTCATCACATCTCCGGGGATGATGGCCACGTTGTCATAGGGGACCATGGTCTCGGCCAGGATGGGGAGGAGGGAGCGGTCCAACTCCACGGCGGCAACTTTTCCGGCCCGCTGGGCCAGCTGGGCGGTAAGGGGACCGATGCCGGGACCTACTTCCAGTACGCCGCTGGTCTCATCTGCACCGGAACATTCGGCAATGTCCTGGGGGACCCAGCCCTCGATCAGGAAGTTTTGCCCCATACTTTTGGAAAAGCGGAAGCCATGCCGCCCCAGCAGGGCCTTGATGTCATTGAGATTACAAAGATCCATACTGCTTCTCTCCGATTCTTCATATAGGGAGACGATGTCCTCACCGCCCCGTATTATTTTTATTGTATAAAATAAATCGCTTAAAAACTGCCATTACTTTCCCGGCCCTCCGAAGCCGGGAAAGTAATGGCAGTTTCCTCTGCTTTAATAGGCTACCACGATTCCGCCG
>JAHHSF010000159.1 GCA_020025375.1 Oscillospiraceae bacterium
ACGGTGGGCTTGCCGCTGCAGCCGGCCAGCAGGCCAACGGACAGAGTCAGCGCCAAGGCAGAGATAGTCAGTTTCTTCATGGTTTCTTTCCTCCATAAATAGATTAAATGTATATCTGTCACATTTCATAAGAAATGAGAACAGCAAAGGAAAGCGCGGAGCCGTGCGGCACGAATGGGCAGGGCGTAACCGGGGGTTACTGCCAAAAGTTCTGTATTCCCGCGGCCTTCAGCGCCCGAAAGCTCCCCGCGCAGGCCGCGCCGGTGACCAGCCCGGTCCCTACCGCCACAGCGAGGAGAAGGGGCAGGTAAGCTACCACATAGGTTGAGTCCAACAGCACCATGGCTGCCAAAATCTGCCCTAGGTTGTGAGCGGCGGCACCACAGACGCTCACCCCGTAGACCGAGAGGAAGGGGACACGCCGCAGGAGGGTCATGGTGCACATGGAAAGCAGCCCCCCCGTGAGGGAAAAGGCCAACCCGGAAATTCCCCCTCCGAAGAGGGAACCCAAAAAGCACCGCAGGACCAGCACGGTAAAGGCGGTCCTGGGCCCCAGAAAATAGAGGGCCATAAGGGTCACGATATTGGCCAGCCCCAGCTTCACACCGGGCAGAGGGACCACCAGCTGGAGGGGGATGAACCGCTCCACATAGGAGAGCCCCAGGGCCAGGGCGATGAGCAGGGCGCAGAGGGCCAGCTGTCTTGTTTTCGTCTTTTTCATTGGATCACTGCGTCCACTTCCCCCACCCCCGCGAGCCGGATCTCCACCCGGTTGGGCAGGCACACGATGGCCCGCCCCGCAGCGGAGACCCATCCGCTGTGGATGCAGTCACCCCCCGGACAGTCGGACTGGGTAATGGCAATCTTGCCATCCTTCACGGTCACAGTGTTGGTGTAGTCACCCTTCACGTCAAAGGTGGTTTCTCGGTCTAGGGAGACCTCCCGGATCATCTGGCCGTCCCGGTAAATCTGGGCGGTCACGTTGTCCACCCCCCGGGCCTTGACCCAGAGGCCGGCCGCCACCAAGGCGGCGCAGAGGAGCACGCTGCCGATGGCCAGCAGGTCCCCCTTCCGAAAGGTCAGGCCCATCTGATTCCACAGCCCGCTTCTCCCTTGCCCACGGCCCGTTTCCGCATAACCTTGAGGGCCACAAACTGGCTCAGGAGCTCTACCGTACCGGCCACGCCCAGGGGCCCGCTGTCCACCGTCAGGTCGTAGTGGGCCAGGTCTGCCCACTTCTCCTTGGTAAGAACGCCGTAAACCCTGGCCCGTTCCCGGTCCCGGCTCAGGGCCTCCCGCTCGGCCTCCTCCTGGGTCACCCCCAGCTCTTTCGCCAGCCGGCGGGTCCGGTGGACCATGTCGCTGTGGATAAACACCTTGATGAGCCCCGGCCGTCCGGTCAGCACGTGGTCTGCGCAGAACCCAACGATGACGCAGGGCCCCTTGTCCGCCCAGTCCAGAATGGTCTGGACCTCCTCCACGCCCACATCGTCGGCTACGTAGCAGGGCACGTCCAGCCGCTGGGCCAGCTTCTCGCCGATTTCTTTCCCGCCGCTTCCGTACCTTCTTCCAATGGTGATAAGCACATCGTCCACCCCCTGTCCGTCAAATTTTTAACATAGTATAACATTGAAATCTTAACGCAAAATAGCTTTAACCTTAATTTTTATTAAGGTTAAAGCTATCCGTCCCCTTTTTAATTTTCTTCCCTCCGGGAGATGGGGAAGCGCACGGTAAACGTGGTCCCCTCCCCCTCCCGGCTCTCTACTGCGATGGTCCCCTCGTGCTCCTCCACCACCTGCTGGACGATGGCCAGCCCCAGGCCGGTTCCCTTCCCGCTCTCCTTGGTGGTAAAGAAGGGGTCGAAGATTTTCCCCTGCACCTCCGCCGGGATTCCCGGTCCGGTGTCCGCCACCTTAAAATAAATATTCTCCTCGTCGGCGTCGGTGGCAAGTGTGAGGGTCCCCCCCTCCTTCTCCATGGCCTGCATGGCGTTGAGGGTCAGGTTGAGGAGCATCTGAGAGAGCTGGATCTCGTTCCCGTAGAGCCAGAGATGGCGGCACCGCAGATCGGTGACCACCTCCACCCCCTCCGGCTTCGCCGGGGCGGTCACCTCCAGGGTCTTTGCCACCAGCTCGTTGGGGGCCACATACTGCACCGACAGAGGGGTGCTCTTCCGGGACAGGTCGGACAGGCGGGAGATAATGACCTTGGCCTTCCGGGATGCCTCGTAGATCTCCACCAGACTCTCGGTCAGCTCCTCCTGCTCCGGGGGCAACTTTTCCAACGCCATTATGCTGTACCCCATGATGGGGGTGAGCAGGTTGTTGAACTCGTGGGAGATGCTGGCCGTCAGGGTACCGATGGTTTCCAGGCGCTGGTGGTGGGCCAGGGAGCGAATCTGCTCGTTCAGCTCGGCCAGGGTGGCGTTTTTCTCCTTCAAACGGTTCAGCTCCGCCTTGGCCCGCCGGGTCTGCCTGCACTGTCGGCACATAAGCACCGCCACCGCTGCCCCCATCACTATCAGCAAAAAGATCAGCGCTCCCTCCAGCATCAGATGATATTTCTGCCCCACCGGTCCCATGCCCTCTCCCCCTTG
>JAHHSF010000016.1 GCA_020025375.1 Oscillospiraceae bacterium
GGGGCGGGATGGGGTTCGGGGCCACCTGCGGCGCCCTGACCGGCGCCCTGATGGCGCTGGGCCTCGCCTGGGCGGATGAGGAGGCCGCCGAGTCCCTTGTAAACGAGTTTCGCCGCACCGTGGGGGAGACCGCCTGCGCCCGTCTCCTGGAACGTCAGGAGGCCGAGGGCGGCACCAAGAAGGTCTTCTGCGACGCCCTGATCGCCCACTGCGTCAAGCTGGTGGAAAAGAATATTAAAAAGAACCCCTAACAGGAAGGAAGAGGCCAATGTTTGAACTTAAAAACCTCAAATTCAAGGGCATTCTGGACATCCCGGCCCTCACGCTGGACCAGCCGGTGGTCTGTCTCATGGGTCCGTCCGGGAGCGGCAAGACCACCCTGCTCCGCCACCTGAACCGGCTCAACGAGCCGGACGAGGGGACGATTCTCTACAACGGTCAGCCCCTGAATACCATGGACCCCGTCGCCCTCCGCCGCAAGGTGGTCATGCTGGGCCAGACGCCCGTCATTTATGACGGTACCATCGAGGACAACCTCCAGATCGGCCTGCGCTTCTCCGAGGGGAAGGAGGCCGGAAAGGGGGCCATGGAGGCTGCCCTGGAACGGGTAGGCCTTGCCCAGCCTCTGGACAGCTTCTGCGACAAGCTCTCCGGTGGAGAAAAACAGCGGCTCTGTCTGGCCCGGGTGATGCTCATGGATGCCGAGACCTACTTGATGGACGAGCCCTCTGCCGCCCTGGATCGGGAGACCGAGCACTTCATGATAAGCAATCTTGCCGCCTTTACCCATGAGCGTGGCAAACAGCTCATTCTGGTCTCCCACTCCCCCCAGGTGGCCGGAATGTTCCCCAAGGGCATCGTCACCCTGGAAAAGGGTCGCGTGAAGGAGGTGGAGAAATGAACAATTCAGTCATGGACCTCCCCCTTCTAAATCTGGCCATCGCCTATGTTTTCGTCCTCCTGCTCCTGGTCCTGTCCAAGGCCCGGGGGGTGGGCCGGGAAAGGCTCATCCTCCTGGCCACTGTCCGCATGACGGTCCAGCTTACCGCCATGGGCTTCGTCCTCCTCTTTGTCTTTGAGCGGCCCAGCTGGTGGCTCACCCTCCTCATGGTGGGAATTATGCTCACCTTCGCCATCCACAACGCCGACAAGCGCATCCAGCTCCCCCTGTCCCGGGAGCTGAAGCGGCTCATGGCCCTGTGCATGGTGGCGGGCTATGTGGTCACCTCCCTGGTGTTCTTCTTTCTCGTTTTGCGGGTAAGGCCCTGGTTCGACCCTCAGTACTGCATCCCCATCTCCGGGATGATTGTGGGCAACGCCATGACCGGCATCGCCCTGGGGGCCAACAAGCTCACCAGCGGAATGCGGGAGAAGCGGGTCATGGCGGAAAACTCCCTCATGCTGGGAGCCACCCCCGCCGCCGCCACCCGACAGATCGTCAACGATGCCTTTGACAGCGCCATTCTGCCCACCATGAACAATATGCTCACCATGGGCATTGTCTCCCTCCCCGGCATGATGACGGGACAAATTTTGTCCGGTACCTTCCCCCTCACCGCCATCAAATACCAGATCGGCATCATGCTGGCCATCCTGGGTTGTACCGCCCTCACCGTCATCCTCTTCGTCACCCTGGGATATAAGACCTTCTTTACTCCCGGACAGGCCCTGCGGGACGAGGATTACAACATCTAGTGCCGTTTATCAACAGCACCGAAAGATACGCCCCCCCGAGCGGGCCTTGCCCGCTCGGGGGGGCGTATCTTCCTCCTCGGTCTCAGTGTCGGTGGTGTCCTCAAACGAACCAGGGAAACACCGCATAATAACAATAGGAACCGCCCCGCTGACGCAGAGTGGTTCCTATTGTTCTATTATGCGGTATTTCCTTACATCTCCAGGGGCCAGCGGTGCTCGGCCTTCAGGTTGTGGAGGTCTATAAGCTCGTCGGCGGCCAGGTAAGTCACACCGGCCTCGGCCACAGCATCCTCACCCAGGGTCAGGGTATAAAGGGTCTTTCCCGCCCGGTTCACCACCACCTGGTCAGGAGTCTCAGTGGTCCAGAGGACCTCACAATCCAGGGCCTCTGCCAGGGCGCGGACGGGGAGCATGAGGGTCCCCCCCTTCACGTAGCCGGGGACGGACAGGGCCTCGCCGTTCACGCTTACCTGGTCGGCGGCGATGGCAGTGAGCCAGCCGGCGTACTCATAGGGGAATACCATCACCTTATCAGGGCTGGCCTGGGAAGGCAGGCTCCGGGTGGTGGCGCTGTACCAGGACAGGACACGGACACCGGGCTTCAGCTCGTCCAGGCCCACCATGTTGCGGGTCTTATAGGCGACAAGCTCGGTCGCCTCGTCCAGCTTGAGGATCACGTTGTCGGAGGTGAGGACGGAGACCTTGCCGCCCTCGCTCTCCAGCACCTGCTGGATCTCAGCATAATGGGGCACGGAGTAGTCGGCGGGAATATTGCACAGGATGACCTGAGCGGCGCTCTGAGGGGGCAGGCTCATGGTCACCGCGGGGGAGGTCCAGACAGTGAGGCTGTCTCCCTTGTTGATGTCGGCCAGGGCGTGGGGTTCCCCGGTGACGGCATCCAGGATGAGGGTCTGCTCGGAAATGTGAAGAATGAGTTCCCCGGCTTCAGCGCCGCCCTCATTCAGGAGCAGGCAGTCCTCACCGATCTCGCCGACGGTGCCCCAGGTACGGTGAGGGGAGAGGCGCTTATACTGGGCCAGCGTAAATTCGGGCACGGTGGGCACCTCCACTTCAGCGTTGATGGGCATGATATGGGCGGCCAGGGCAGGGACCGACAAAACGGTGGCGGCCAGAGCGCCACAGAGAATCCGGTTCAGCTTCATAAGATAATCTCCTTTTCTCCGCCCGGGAAGCGGGCGTTCTGCATATTTGGACGGCCCCCGGACACAAAAGTTCCCGGTTTCCGCAAATTTTTCAGAAAAAAAGAGGGACTGCATGGCAGTCCCTCCTTGAAGCAAATTTATCGTTTCCAGCGCTGGACCAGCTTTTCCAGCTCGGCGGTGAAGGCGGCCAGATCCTTGTTGGTACCACCCCGGTTGGCCCTGACCACGTCCAGCAGATCGTCCGCCGTATCCTCCAGCTTCCGGTAGGCAGGGGACGCGGAGGCCGAGGTATACTTGGGCTTGGGGACAAACTCCACCCCTGCGGCCAGCATCCGGTTGGCGGCCAGGTCGTAGACCTCCTCATACAGGGGCGCGTGGGCCGAGATGCCTGCATCCCGCAGGGTCTGGGCGTAGACATCGGTGACCTTGCTCTCCCCATGGACCACAAAGACCTGCTGGGGCTTGGGGTCGAAGGCCTTGGCCCAGGCCAGGAGGTGGTCCCGGTCTGCATGGGAGGAAAGGCCCTTGAAATTCACGATGCGGGCCCGGACGGCGATTTCCTCCCCGAAGAGCTTCACCCGCTTGGCCCCATCCAGCAGGGCCCGGCCCAGGGTGCCCTCCCCCTGGTAGCCCACGAAGACGATGGTACACTCGGGCCGCCAGAGGTTGTGCTTCAGGTGGTGGCGGATTCGGCCTGCGTCGCACATACCGGAGGCCGAGATGATGACCTTGGAACTCTTATCCATGTTCAGGGCTTTGGACTCGTCGCTGGTCTGGGTAAGGATGAGGCCGGGGAAGGTAAAGAGGTTGCCCTTCTTGATGTCCTCGATAGCCTCCTCGTCCAGGTAGCCGTGAAGATCCCCGGCAAAGATTTTGGTGGCCTCGTTGGCCAGGGGAGAGTCCACGCAGACAGTGAAGTCAGGATTGCTCTTCACCATGCCCTCCTGCTTCATCTCACGCATGAAGTAGAGAAGCTCCTGGGTGCGGCCCACAGCGAAAGAGGGAATGATGACGTTCCCCCCCTTGGAAAAGGTCTCGTCGATGATCTGGGCCAGAGCCTCGGTATAGTTTTCAGGAGGCTCGTGGTTCCGGTCGCCGTAGGTGCTCTCGGTGACCACATAGTCGGCCTCCCGGATGGGCTGGGGGTCCCGGATGATGGGCTGGTCCACGTTGCCCAGGTCACCGGAAAAGACAATCTTCTTTTCCACCCCATTTTCGGTGAGCCAGAACTCCACACAGGCCGAGCCAAGCAGGTGCCCGGCATCCACAAAACGGAGCTTTACCCCGGGGCAAAGCTCTACCATCTCCCCATATTCATGGGTGACCAGGCGTTTGACCGCCTCCTCCGCGTCGGCAATGGTGTAAAGCGGCTCCACGGGCGGACGACCGGCCCGCTTGCCCTTCTGGTTCTCCCACTCGGCATCCATCTCCTGGATGTGGGCCGAGTCCCGGAGCATGATGCCCAGAAGCTGGGCAGTGAGGCGGGTGGTGACGATGTCCCCGGTGAAGCCCTGCTTCACCAGCAGGGGCAGGCGGCCCGAGTGGTCGATGTGTGCGTGGGTGACCACAACGTAGTCAATGTATCCGGGGGCAAAGTCCAGCAGGCGGTTGTCCCGTTCGTCCCGGCCCTGTTGCAGCCCGCAGTCCACCAAAATCCTTTTTCCCCCCACCTCCAGACAGTGGCAGGAACCGGTCACGGCTTTGGCCGCTCCGAAGAAGGTCAGTTTCATAGCTCCACTCCTTTGTTATTTTTTTGCAAGGTTCTTGCCTTTAGTGTACTACCTCTTGTAAAAATTGTCAAAGCTCAGGATGTAAACGATTTGAAAATAAAGTCCCTATTCGATTTTGTGTTCCCACTTGCGGCGCGCCGTCCGGATGCTTTTCAGAAACGGCTTATTTTTCTCAATACTGGAAAAAATAAAAAAGAAGCAGATGCTATGCATCTGCTTCTTCTGTCAGCCCACGATCTGGGCCTTGATGAGGTTGGTGGAACCGCTCTTGCCGATGGGCACGCCGGCTGTGATGACTACGGTATCCCCGGCCTGGACCGCCTTCTCCTTCAGAGCGGTGAAAGCGCACATGGCAAAGAGGGTATCGGTGTTCTCCACCTCGCCGCAGAGGTAGGGAAGCACCCCCCAGGAGATGGCCAGCTGACGGCGGACCTGCTCGTCTGGGCAGAGGGCCACAATGGGACAGCCAGGGCGGAACCGGGAGACCATTTTGGCGGTGTGGCCGCTCTTGGTGGCCGTGAGGATGGCCTTGGCATCCAGGTCCATGGCGGTCTGACAGGCGGTGTGGGTAATGGCGTCGTTGATGGACACGCCGGTGGCCAGGGACCGGTTGGTAAACCGCTTCCAGAAGTGGATGGAGGCCTCGGTGGCCTCGCAGATCTTCGCCATGGTCCGCACGGTCTCCACAGGATACTTGCCGTTGGCGCTCTCGCCGGAGAGCATGACGCAGGAGGTACCGTCGAAAACGGCGTTGGCCACGTCGCTCACCTCAGCCCGGGTGGGGCGGGGGTTGCGGATCATGGAGTCCAGCATCTGGGTGGCGGTGACCACGGGCTTGCCGGCCATGGTGGTCTTGGTGATCATCCGCTTCTGCACGGTGGGGACCTCCCACAGGGGAATCTCCACCCCAAGGTCGCCCCGGGCCACCATGATGGCATCGGAGGCCTCAATAATCTCGTCCAGGTTGTCCACACCCTCCTGATTCTCAATCTTGGAGATAATGCGAATACCGGCCCCGCCGTGACGGCGAAGTTCACAGCGAATCTCGTGGACATCGGAGGCCTTGCGGACGAAGGAGGCGGCAATGAAGTCCATGCCCTGCTCGGCGGCAAACTTCAGGTCGCTCTGGTCCTTTTCGGTGAGAGCGGGAAGGTTGATTTTTGCGCCGGGGACGTTGACGCTCTTATTATTGGACAGGGGGCCGCCGTTCTCCACCCGGCAAACCACATCGGTGTCGGTGATCTCCAGGACCACCATGTCTATCAGGCCGTCGTCGATAAGGACATGGTCGCCCTCCTTCAGGTCGGCGGGCAGGCCCTTATAGCTCTGGCTCACGATGGTGGCATCGCCCTCCACCGCCCGGGTGGTAAGGGTAAAGGTCTGGCCCTGCTCCAGCTCCACCTTACCGTCCTTGAACAGGCCCACCCGAATCTCGGGACCCTTGGTATCCAGGATGGTCGCTACGGGCAGGCCCAGCTCCTCCCGGACCTTTTTCACCTTCTCAAGCGTCGCCAGATGGCTCTCATGGGTGCCGTGGGAAAAATTGAAGCGGGCGGCGTTCATGCCGGCCAGCATGAGTTCGCGAATGCTCTCCTCATTGTCCACTGCGGGTCCGAGGGTGCAGATGATCTTTGTCTGTCTCATGTATCTTTCCTCCTGAACAGAGTCGCTTTACTCAATTCTTAGCACCGATATCATACACCATTTTTTCCGATTTTGGAAGTCTTATTTTTAATTTTCCAAAAGAAAAAGGCAGATGTCTTGATCTGCCTTTTTCTCTGCATTTTAAGCTTTTCCTTAACTCATTTTTTGTCCTATCATCTCAGCATTTATTCCGTTTTAAGCCAAAATTATCCTTCATTTTCACGTTTATTCCCGGTCGAAATGGTCGTCTTCCATCTCTTGTGGGGTCAATTTGGAGACCAAGGCCCACTCTACCCGGCGGTCGGTCAGCTCTTCCACCCGAATCTTCAGGCCCAAGGCCCGGACCTCCAGATGGGTGCCGTCCTCGGGAATCACGGTGAGCTGGGCGAAAATGAGGCCGCCCAGGGTGTCGTACTCCTCATTTTCCGGTAGCTCCATCCCCAGGGCCTTCCCCAGTGCCTCCAGGTCGGCGAAGCCGGACACCCGCCACAGGTTGTCCTCCAGGCGGATGATGTCGCTCTCCTCCTGGGGGTCAAACTCATCATAGATGTTTCCCACGATCTCCTCCAGCAGGTCCTCCAGGGTGATCAGGCCGCTGGTGCCGCCGTACTCGTCCACCACGATGGCCATATGTACCTTCTTATTCTGCATATCCCGGAACAGCAGGTCGGCCCGGACGCTCTCGGGCACAAAGTAGGCGGGACGGACCAGCTCCTTCAGAGGCTTGGGAGTCTCGCTGTTCAGGTTGAGGAGGTAGTCCCGCGTGGAGAGGATTCCGATGACGTCGTCCGCATCCTCCTGACAGAGGGGGAAGCGGGACAGGCCGGTCTCCTGGATAGTGGCACGAATCTCCTCGTCGGTGCTGTCGCACCAGAGGAGGACCATGTCGGTACGGTGAACCATCAGGTCCTCGGCGGTGGAGTTGTTGAACTCAAAGACGTTTTCGATGAGTTCCCTTTCGTTCTGCTCGATGCTCCCCTTCTCCTCGCTCATATCCACCATGGCAAGGATCTCATCCTCCGAGGCCGCTTCCCGGCCGGCATCGGGGTTGATGCGGGTGACCCGCAGGAAGAGGTGGATGCCCCTCCTTACAGCGGAGCCAAAGGGTGCGACGCCCTGGCTGACGAAGGCTCCGGCCAGAAACAGGCCCACCCCCAAGCATATTTGGGGAACGACTGTGTCGCTTAACAAAAAAATTCCTCCTTATAATAAAAGAAAGCTATGCTAACGGCAGTATATCACACTTTCCAACAAATGTGAAGTGTGGTATAATTTTTCCTGCCATGCAGGAAAAATTATACCTGTAAAAGCAGGCCTCCTCCGGCAGGGAGACAAATAGGATGTTATTGCACTGAGGTGTTCGTCTTGCAGTCTGTCAAAACCTTTTTTCGGCGGTATGTGGCCGCCATCCTCATCGGCCTGTTGGTGGGGCTGGTGGGAATCTCCTTTCATTTTGCCGTGGACTTCGTTACCGCGCTTCGCCTCCATTTCCCCGTTCTCCTGCTCCTTTTGCCCGTGGGCGGCCTCGCCACCATCTGGCTCTATCACATCTGCGGCATGGACCGGGACCGGGGCACCAATCTGGTACTGGTTGCGGTGCGGGACAACGAGCCTATGCATCTGCGCACCGCCCCCCTCATCTTCCTCTCCACCGTCCTTAACCACCTGGTGGGCGGCTCCTCGGGCCGGGAGGGTGCCGCCCTCCAGCTGGGGGCCTCCATCTCCTCCCGCATCAGCCATGCCCTCCATCTGAAGGAGAGCGACAGCCGCATCCTCACCATCTGCGGGATGTCGGCCGCCTTCTCTGCCCTTTTCGGCACCCCGCTGGCCGCCGCCGTGTTCGCCCTGGAGGTGGTCCACGTGGGAATCCTGCAATACGCCGCCCTGGTCCCCTCTCTCCTCTCGGCCCTCACCGGCTACCTCCTGGCCCAGGCCTTCGGCGTACCCCCCACCTTCTATCCCCTGAGCGGTCTCCCAGCCCTGAGCCCCGCCTCCCTCTTCCAGGTCACCGTGCTGGGCGGGCTGTGCGCTCTGGTGTCGGTCCTCTTCTGCTGGGGGATGCACCAGGCCCACCACCTCTACGCCAAGTTTTTTCCGGAGCGGCCCTACCGCCGGGCCGCCGCAGGCGGCGCTCTGGTGCTGGCCCTCACCCTCCTGGTGGGCCTGTGCCACGGTTCCCCGCTGGGCTATCCCCTCTACAACGGCGCGGGCGGCAACCTCATCGCCGCCGCCATCGGGAGCGGTCAGGCCGACCCTTGGGATTTCCTGCTGAAAATTTTGTTCACTGCCCTCACCCTGGGGGCTGGGTTCCGTGGGGGCGAGATCGTCCCCGCCTTCGCCACCGGGGCCTCCTTCGGCTGTGTGGCCGCCCCCCTGCTGGGGCTGGCCCCTTCCTTCGGCGGCGCGGTGGGTACGGTAGCCCTCTTCTGTGGGGTAACCAACTGCCCCCTCACTTCCATGTTCCTGGCCTACGAACTCTTCGGCGGGGCGGGCCTGCCCCTCTTCGCCCTGGCCATCGCCGTCTCCTACCGCTTATCCGGCTACTCCAGCCTGTATAGTGAGCAACAAATCATATATTCCAAGTGCGACCTCACCTTCCGGAAGCCTTAACTGAGAAAGGAGCTCACCATGTCTATTCTCTTTACCGGCGGTCCTATTCTGACCATGGAGCCAGGCCCCAGGCCGGAAGCCCTCCTCGTGCGGGACGGAACGCTCGCCGCCCTCGGCTCTTTGGCCGAACTGTCCGCTCTGGACCCCCACGCCCAGCCCTACGACCTGGCCGGACAGACCCTCATGCCCGCCTTTCTGGATGGGCACAGCCACCTCACTGCCCTGGCCGCTACCTTTGGGCTGTGCAACCTGTCGGCCTGCGGCTCCCTGCGTGAGCTTGAAACCGTCCTGGTCCATTACGCCCAGGAGCACCCCACCGGCTGGGTGCTGGGCTTTGGCTATGACCACAACATCCTGGCGGAGCGGGCCCATCCCGACCGCCGGATGATGGACGCCCTCTTCCCCGACCGCCCTGCCCTGGTCACCCATGCCTCGGGCCACATGGGGGTGGCCAACACCGCCGCCCTGGAACTAGCCGGCCTCGGCCCTCACAGCCCCGACCCCGACGGCGGAAAAATCGGCCGGGAGGCCGACGGCAGGACCCCCAGCGGCTACCTGGAGGAGAACGCCTTTTTTGCCCTGTCAAAGCTGGTCCCGCCCCCATCGGCGGAGCAGATGTCCGCCCAGCTGACCCAAGCCCAGGACCTCTACCTCTCCCAGGGCATCACCCTGGTCCAGGACGGCAAAACGGGGCCCGGGGAGTACGCCCTTCTTTCCCATGCTCCGCTGAAGGTGGAGGTGGTCTGCTACGCCGACCTGAAAACCGCCCCGGAGCTCATTCACGCCACCGCCACAGAAACTCTCTCGGTTGGCGGCTATAAGATTTTTCTGGACGGCTCCCCCCAGGGGCGCACCGCCTGGATGCTGGAGCCCTACGCCAAGGGGGATGGCTCCTACCGCGGCTACCCCGCCATGGAGGACGAGGCCGTCACCGACCTGCTCATCCGGGCCAGAAAGGAAAACGCCCAGGTCCTGGCCCATTGCAACGGAGATGCGGCGGCGGCTCAATATATCCGCTGCTGGCGTTGGGCCATGCGGGCCGATCCCGGCCACCCCGACCTGCGGCCCGTGATGATCCACGCCCAACTGGTCCGAAAAGAACAGCTGGCCGAGATGAAAAGTCTGGGAATAATGCCCTCCTTTTTTGCCGCCCACGTTCGCTACTGGGGAGACGTGCACATGGAAAATTTCGGCCCCCACCGGGCGGCCTCCATCTCTCCCCTGGCCTGGGCCAAGCAGCTGGGCCTCCCCTTCACCCTCCATCAGGACGCTCCCGTCCTGCCCCCCAATATGCTGGAGAGCATCTCCATCGCCGCCACCCGGCGCACCCGCTCAGGGGTCCTGTTGGGCCCGGAGCAGATCATCCCGGTGGAGGAGGCCCTCCTGGCCACCACCCGCCACGCCGCCTGGCAGTACCACATGGAGGACCGGCGGGGCACTCTGGCCCCCGGCAAGGTCGCTGACCTTATCGTGCTGGACGCTGACCCCACTTCCCTGCCCCCCGACCAGGTGGAACACATCCGGGTCACGGAGACCTTCCGCTCCGGCAAAAGCGTCTGGCGGCGCTGATTTTTCCGCAGAAGGAGAACAAGAGATGAAATTCGTATCCTGGAACGTGAACGGCCTGCGGGCCTGCCTGAGCAAGGGCTTTTTGGATTCCTTCCATGCCCTGGATGCCGACATTTTCTGCTTACAGGAGACCAAGATGCAACCCGGGCAGGCCGACATCGACCTGTCCGGCTATCAGGCGTTCTGGAACTCGGCGGAGAAGAAGGGCTACTCCGGCACCGCGGTCTTTACCCGCATCCCGCCTCTGTCGGTCTCCTACGACATTGGAGACCCCGACCACGTGGGGGAGGGCAGGTCCATCACCCTGGAATTTGAGGACTTCTACCTGGTAACGGTCTACACCCCCAACTCCCAGGACGGGCTCAAGCGGCTTCCCTACCGCATGGCCTGGGAGGACGCTTTCCGCGCCTATCTCCGCAAGCTGGACGAAAAAAAGCCCGTCGTGGTCTGTGGGGATCTGAATGTCGCCCACAATGAAAGGGACCTTAAGAACCCCAAGTCCAACCGCAAAAACGCCGGCTTCTCTGACGAGGAGCGGGCCAAGTTCGGGGCGCTTCTGGCCGCCGGGTTTACCGACACTTTCCGCCACCTCTATCCCGACCTGGAGGGGGCCTACTCCTGGTGGAGCTACCGCTTCCACGCCCGGGAGAAGAATGCGGGGTGGCGCATCGACTATTTCCTCACCTCAAACCGCCTGGCTCCAAAGATTCAGGCCGCCGCCATCCACAGCGACATTTTCGGCAGCGACCACTGCCCGGTCTCCCTCACTCTGGAAGAACCGTTTGACCCTCTTTCTTAATTATGGTATAATTTTTCGACCAATTTTCACGGAAGGATGATTTTGTGCCCATTCTGATTTCCAATTTTAACCTTTCGGCCCATTTCCCGGCCGGCTTTCAGGAGGTCTGACCATGGGACGCACCATTGACGGCCGTTTGGCTTACGCTGACCTCCTCCGGGCCGTGGCCACCATTGCGGTCATCACCCTTCACATGGCGGGCAGTCAGATGGGTGCTGTGGGAGTGACCACCTCGGCCTGGGCTGTTTTTAATGTTTACAACGGGCTGGTGCGCTGGTGCGTGCCGGTCTTTGTCATGCTTTCCGGCATGTTCCTGCTGGACCCCAAGAAGGGGGAAAAGCTGGGCCATACCGCCCTGCGTATTCTCCGCATCTTCGTGGCCCTGGTGGTTTGGGCGGCGGTGTACGCCCTTGCCAACCATGTGGCTACCGGCGGCGTTCTTTCCTGGGCCGGCTTCAAGTCCGCCCTCTGGTCCGCCGTCTTGGGGAACACCCACTACCACCTGTGGTTCCTCTACATGATTATCGGTCTCTATCTGGTCACCCCCATCCTCCGGGCCTTCGTCCGGGGGGCCAGCCGGGCCGACTTTCACTACTTCTTTCTCATCACTTTTGCCATCGCCTTCCTCCTGCCCACCCTTCTCCGCTTCCGTCCCAGCCAGACGGCCTCCCTCTATCTCAGCCGGCTGAATATCCATCTGGTGCTGGGCTATGTGGGCTTTTATGTGGCGGGCTACTACCTGAAGGCCTATACCATCGGCCGTGTCGCCGAGGCTCTTATCTACATTTTCGGCGTGGCCGGGGCCTTTGTCACCATCTGTGGAACCAGCGTCCTCTCCCAACGGGCCGGAGCCTTAAACGACATCCTCTACGGCTATATGACTCCCAATGTGGCCGCCATGGCTGTGGCCGTCTTTGTCCTCTTCCGCTATGTGCTGGGCATCAGCGATGAGCGGGACCGCCGCCGCCGGATGAGCGGGGTGGCACGGGTCTCCTTTGGCATCTATCTGGTCCACGACCTTTTTATCATGCTCCTCCGGGCACTGGACATCACCACCCTCTCCTTCTCCCCCTCTCTGGCGGTCCCCCTGCTGACGGCGGTGGTCTTTTTACTCTCCTTCGCCGTGGCCTGGCTGCTGTCCAGGATTCCCTTCGTGGGCCCCTATCTCACCTGATCCTTTGAAAAGGAGTCCCAGATATGCTCTTTTCCAGTACCACCTTTCTCCTCCTCTTTCTGCCTGCCATGCTCCTGGGCTACCACCTGGTCTTTCGGAGGATGCGGCGGGCCCAAAATCTATTTTTGCTGGCGGGTTCCCTCTTTTTTTACGCTTGGGGGGAGCCTTGGTTCGTGCTGGTCATGATCCTCTCCATCGGGGTGAACTACGGCCTGGGCCTCTGGGCCCACAGGCTCCACCGCACCCACCGGTACACGGAGGGTGTGGTCGCCGTGGCCTTTACCGTCAACCTGGCCCTCCTCTTCGTCTTCAAATATCTGGTCTTTCTGCTGGAGAATCTCAAGCTTTTGGGCTTTCAGCCGGTCATCCCGGTCATCGAGCTCCCTATCGGCATTTCCTTCTTTACCTTCCAGGCCTTGAGCTACGTTCTGGACGTGGCGAAGGGCCAGGCCACCGTCCAGCGGAACCCCCTTTATCTGGGGCTCTACATCTCCTTCTTTCCCCAGCTCATTGCCGGGCCCATCGTGAAGTATTCCGACATTGCCCAGCAGATTGAGCTTCGGGAGGAGACCTGGACAGGCTTCTCCGCCGGGGTGAGCCGCTTTCTCATCGGCCTTGCCAAAAAGGTCCTTCTCTCTAACCAGCTGGCCATCCTGGCCGACCGTGCCTTCACCATGGCTGAGCGCCCCGCCGCCTTTGCCTGGCTGGGGGCACTGTGCTACACGCTTCAAATTTACTACGACTTCTCCGGCTACTCCGACATGGCCCTCGGCCTGGGCGCCATGTTTGGGTTCCGTTTCCAGGAAAACTTCAACTACCCCTATTGGGCCACCTCCATCACCGACTTCTGGCGGCGGTGGCACATTTCCCTGTCCCAGTGGTTTCGGGACTATGTCTACATCCCCCTGGGCGGGAGCCGCACCGGCAAAACGGTGCGCAACCTCTTTTTGGTCTGGCTTCTCACCGGCCTGTGGCACGGGGCCAACTGGACCTTCGTGGCTTGGGGCCTGTTCTATTTCGTCCTTTTGTACCTAGAGAAATTCCGGGGTCTGGGCCGGGGCTGGCCCCTCTGGCTCCGCCGGGCGTTCACCTTCCTCATGGTAAATTTCGCCTGGATCCTCTTCCGGGCCGAGACCCTCTCCCAGGGCTGGCAGTACATTCTTTCCATGTTCGGTGCCCAGGGCTGGGCCTCGGCAGCCGCCGGGCTCTTTCTCCGGGAAAACCTGGTGGTCCTTCTGGCCGCTCTCCTGTTCATGGTCCCCTTCGCCCCATGGGCGAAGAGCAAGCTGGAGACGGTTCCCGCCCCCGCCAAAAGGGCGGTGGAGCTCGTGACCGCCCTGCTCTCGTCGGTGGCACTGACCTGCCTGCTCCTGGCCGCCCTGTGCTATCTGGTCAAAGGCACCTACAATCCCTTTATCTACTTCAATTTTTAGGAGGACTGTCATGGCAACCAAACTGCGCGATACCCTGGCCGCCCTCCTCTTCCTGGGCACCCTGGCCGTGGGACTCCTCTACCTGGGCCTGGGTGTCCAGGAGGCCCAGCAGATGGAGGGAAGCGGTACCCTCTCCTCCCAGCGGACCTGGACCCACACCCGGTCCAACCGAAAAAATCCCCCCCAACAGCCCGGACGAGGCGTTCCCCTCACCTTTGAAGAATTTTTTGCGGGGACCAAGGCAGCCACCGCCGAAGTGGAAAATCGCCTCACCAAGTCCCTGGACCGGGATCACCTCTTCATTGAGGCCTACGGCCTGCTCCAAGCCCTCCAGGGCCGCCGGGTCATGGAGGACATGGATCCGCAATACACCGTGGTCCGCCTTTCAGACGGCTCCCTCTCCTTCGCCAACCCCGACGCCCCCTATCTGGATCCCACAGAGCGGGCCCAGGGGGTGGTCGAGTTCCGGGATGCCCTGGAGCAAAAACTGGGCATTCCCCTTCTCTATGTCCAGGCCCCCCAGAAGGTCTACTACGACGGGGATGGACAGCTTCCCGCCGGTCTGGTGGACTACGGTGACGCCTACGCCAACATTATGGCCCACACCCTTCAAAACGCCGACGTTCCCTATCTGGACCTGCGGCCCGTCCTGGCCGAGACCGGACGGTACGGCGAACTCTTCTTCTCCACCGACCACCACTGGACCCCAGAGGGGGCTTTCCTGGGATGGGAGGCGGTGGGCAAGACCCTGAAAACGGACTTCGACCTGGATATCGACCCCCGCTCCTACACCCAGAGCTACTACACGCAAACCACCTACGAGGACGTGTTCCTGGGCAGTCAGGGCAAGCGGGTGGGCTCCCTCTACGCCGGCACCGACGACCTCACCGTCTGGTACCCCGACAGCTTCACCCAGCTCAACTATGAGGTCTACAGTCAGGACATCAACCGCACCGGCACCTTCCAGCAATCGGTCCTCTTCCCCGAGCGGCTGGAGGAGGAGGATCTGTACCAGTCCAACCCCTACACCTATTACTCCGGCGGGGACTACTCCTTCGCCCGGATGCGGAACCTTCTCAATCCCAAGGGGCCCAAGGTGGTCCTTCTCCGGGACTCCTTCGGCTGTACCTTCGCCCCCTTTATGGCCCTGGGCTGCGGGGAGGTCATCACCATCGACCTGCGCTATTTCCACGACGACCTCATGGAGTACATCCAGTGGGTGGAGGCCGACATGGTGGTCATGCTCTACTCCCCCGGCTCTCTGAAACTCCCCGCCATGTTCGACTTCTTCTACAACCCCGACCAGACCTGGCGCCCCGACCGCAAGCCGCCCATCCACCTGGACGGGTCCTTCAAGCCTGCCCCCGGTCAGGCGACTTCCATGGGATAGGAGGCCCCCTTTGAATAACACCCATCCTTCCACCCGCCGCCTGGACCTCCAGTACATGGTCCTTCAGGCAGGCTTCTGGGCCATGTTCGGCTCCATCTGCGCCTATCAGGCCGCCCTGCTTTTGAGCCGGGGCTTTACCAACAGCCAGGTGGGTCTCTGCATCGCCGTCCGCTGTCTGACGGGCATCATCTCCCAGCCCATTCTGGGTCTCTACTCCGACCGCCACCCAGAGGTGCCCCTCAAAAAGATCGTGGCCCTCTCCCTGGGCCTGTCCTTCCTGATGGGTCTGCCTCTCATCTTTCGCCCCCTGGGTCTGGGCGGCACCCTGGCCGTCTTCGCCTTTATGGGGGCTTTTGAGCTGTCCTCCTACCCCCTCATGGACTCTATGGCCATCCAGTTTATTAACGACGGGATTCCCATCCGGTACAGCCTGGGCCGTGGCATCGGCTCCCTGGCCTACGCCCTCTGCTGCGCCGCTCTGGGAGTCCTCACCTCCCGCTTCGGGGTGGAGCTGGTTCTTCGGGTCCATGCCGGGCTGGTCCTGATGGAAATCGCCCTGGTCTGCACCTATCC
>JAHHSF010000160.1 GCA_020025375.1 Oscillospiraceae bacterium
GCCGACCCCGGGTTAGAGAGCAACTACCGCCCCTCCATGGAGGAAGGGGCCACCCTCTTTATGGAGTTGACCGCCGCCGCAGAGCAGGGCTGGGAGGCTGTTCGGGCCATTGGAGCGCCCGGCCTTTCCGCCGCCGGGCGGAAGAAGATGGACAAGACCCTCCCCGAAGTGGAGCAGGTCAAGGCCATCCGCTCCGCCGCGAAGGAAGCCCTGGGGGACCTTTTGGGTCTCTGCCGCCAGCCGGGGGAGGCGGTCCTGGCCGACCTTCGGGCCATTTACCCCGCAGTGGCCGGACTTTTCGCCCTGGTGCGGGACTTCGATGCCGCCCTGGCCGCCGAGAAGAAGCGGCGAAGCGCCCTGGACTTCAACGATCTGGAGCATCTCTCCGTCCGGTTATTAAAGGACGAAACGGTGGCTCAGACCCTGAAAACCCGCTTTGCCGAGGTAATGGTGGACGAGTACCAGGACACCAACGAGGTACAGAACGCCATTTTTGCCGCCCTTACCGACGGGGGCCGCACCTTGGTCCAGGTGGGGGACGTGAAGCAGTCCATCTATCGTTTTCGGCTGGCCGACCCCACCATCTTTTTAAAAAAATACAACACCTTCCCCCCTATGGCGGAAGCGCAGGAAGGCCGGCCCCGGCTGGGCCTTTTGACCCGCAACTTTCGCTCCCGGGCCCAGGTGCTGGGGGCGGTGAACGACCTTTTCCGGGCTGTCATGTCCCCCGCTCTGGGGGAGATGGAATACACCGCCGCGGATGCCCTTTATCCCGGGGCGTCCTATCCGGACGCGGACAACGGCCGTTGGAACACGGAATTGGACGTGCTCCTCGCCGGTGAGGGGGAAGAGGATCAGGAGAAGGTCCCCAAGGACCTGATGGAGGCCCGGTTCGTGGCCGGGCGGCTTCGGGAGATGATAGATACCGGCTTCCGGGTCACAGAGGGGGAGGGGCTTCGCCCCGTCCGCCCTGGCGACATGGCGGTCCTCCTCCGCTCTCCCGGAAGCGTGACCCACCACTACGCCCGGGCTTTCCGGGAGGCGGGACTCGCCTGGCAGGCCGAGGGGAATGGGGACCTCATGGACTCGGTGGAGGTGTCGGTAGCCCTGGCCCTTATGCAGACCGTGGACAATCCCCGGCAGGATGTGCCCCTCATCGCCGCTCTGCGGAGCCCGGTGTGGGCTATGAGCGCCGACCGGCTGGCCCAGCTCCGGGCCGCCTGCCCGGAAGGGGACTTTTACGATGCCGTCCTGGCTGGGGGCGGGCGGGGAGAGGCCGATTGCCTGGAATTTTTGGACGCCCTGGCCGATTTGCGGTTGGAGGCCACCGACCAACCCGCCCACGAATTTCTTTGGAATCTCTATCAGCGCACCAATCTGCTGGGGCTCTTCTCCGCCATGGACGGGGGAGCCGACCGGCGGGCCAACCTGCTGATGCTCTATGAGTATGCCCGCGCCTTTGAGGGGGCGGGACACAAGGGGGTCTACCGATTTCTCACCTTCCTCCGTCGCCTGGAGGAAGGGGGCAAGTCCTTGCCCGGCCCCTCCGCCGCCAAGGGGGAGGGCGGAGTCACCCTGCTGTCCATTCACCGCTCCAAGGGTCTGGAATTCCCCGTGGTGGTGGTGGCCGGGCTGAACCGTCAGTTTAACCGCACTGACCAGCGGGCACCTCTTCTCTTCCACCCTGCCTTCGGGGTGGGGCCCAAGCGGCTGGACGAGGCCAGGCGGCTGGAATACCCCACTCTGGCCCGCACCGCCATTGCCGCCAAGATGGACAAGGAGATGCTGGCCGAGGAGTTGCGGCTCCTGTATGTGGCTATGACCCGGGCCAGGGAGAAGCTCATCCTCACCTGTGCCCTTCCCGGCGGGGAGAAGAAGCTGGCCGCCCTGGCCCCCTGGGCCAGCCACCCTGTGGCCCCCGAGATCTTGGAGACCTGCCAGTCGGTAGGCCAGTGGGTCCTCCTCGCCGCCCTGGCCCGGCCCGATGCCGGGGAACTGCGGGCCATGGCCGGGGTCCTCACGCCCCCCCGCCTGGACGTGGAGAGCGCCTGGGACATTCGGGTCCTTACCCCCACTGCCGAGGGGCGCTGGGTGAGCGTGGAAGGGGAGCGGGAGGAACAGGAGCTGCCGGAAAACCTGGCCGCCTCCTATGCCTGGACGTATCCACACGCCGGGGCAGTGGACACACCCTCCAAGCTCACCGCGACCCAGCTCAAGGGTCGGGACATGGATAAAGAGGTGGAGGAGCAGGCGGAAAGACCGCCGAGGCAACAGGCCTTCCGCCGCCCCCGGTTCCTTCAGGAGGCCGGACTGACCCCCGCCGAGCGGGGGACCGCCATCCACCTGGCCATGCAGTTTCTGGATTTCCGAAAGACCGGGAGCCTGGAGGCCATCTCCACCGAGCTGGACCGCCTTCAGGAGCGTCAATTCCTCACCCCCGAGCAACGGGCCGCCGTCCCGCCGGAAAAGATTTTTACTTTCTTCCAGTCCGCGCTTGGGAGAGAATTGCTGTCAGCCCCCCACATGGAGCGGGAGTTTAAATTCTCCCTCCTGGACGAGGCCG
>JAHHSF010000161.1 GCA_020025375.1 Oscillospiraceae bacterium
GCCCAGCCGGGCCCCCACCTCCTCACAGTCCATCCCATCCACAGTGAAGGACAGAACGCCTGCCTGCCGCGCCATGTCATCGGCAGCGTAAACCGTCACCCCCTCCAGGCGGCTCAACTCCCGTGCCCCAATGGCGACAAGGTCCCGCTCGTGCCGCAGAATGTCCTCCGTTCCCCGTTTCCGCACATAGCGGATTCCCTCCAGCAAGCCGGCCACTCCGCAGACATTTTGGGTCCCCGCCTCCATCCGGTCGGGCAGAAAGTTGGGCATTTCCTGGTTAAGGGAAATGCTTCCGGTTCCGCCGCAGAGAAGAGGCTTTCCCAACTGCCCGCAGAGGAGCAGACCGGTGCCCTGGGGACCATAGAGGCCCTTGTGGCCCGGCATGGCAATGAAGGCCGCCCCCAGCTTGCTCAGGCTCACAGGCAGACAGCCCGCCGATTGGGAGGCATCCAGCACAAAGGGGACCTTTCGTTCCCGGCACAGGGCGGCCATCTCCTCCACCGGGAGGATATAGCCGAACACATTGGAAACATGAGTGACGATGACGCAGGAGACCTCCTTTGTCAGCTTGGCCCGGAAGTCCTCCAGCAGGAGGCTTGGCTCAAAGGGGGGCGAGGAAGCCACCTTGATGGTCACCTTGAGGGCGGTCAGGGGGCGAGTCACGGCATTGTGCTCGTAGCCGGAGACCAGCACCGTGTCCCCCGGCTTAAGCAAACTTCGGATGGCAATATTCAGGCCGTGCGTAGCGTTGGAGGTAAAGACCACATTTTCCGCCGAAGGAACGTCGAAGAGTTCCGCCGCCTCCTGTCGGCAACGAAACATGATATCGGCCGCCAGCATAGCAGGCTGGTGGCCGCCTCTGCCGGGGCTTGCCATTCGGCCCATGGCGGTCGCCACCGCCTTGGAGACTGCGGGTGGCTTTTGCAACGTGGTGGCCGCGCTGTCCAGATAAATCATAACTCCACCTCCCGAACACCCCCGGAAAGATCACTCAAGAATACCCGGGATGGAGAAAGCTCTGCCCGGCTCAGGGCGGCCAGGGCCACGGAAAGGTGCCGTTCCGCCACCTGGACAACATGACTGCACCCTTCCTCAGCGATGGCCGACGGCGCCCGCTGGATGGGCGCCGTGATGCCCACTCGCTCCAACGCGAAGGCCGTTCTCTGGGCTTGGGTGAGAGAGCGGCATACGATCAAATAATATGGCAGCAAGAAAAACACTCCTCTCGTGTCAGTCTATGCACAAGAGGAATGTTCGGTTTTTCAGTTTTCCAAAATACAGACGGCGTGGGCGGCCATCCCCTCTTCCCTTCCGGTGAAGCCCAGACCCTCCTCGGTGGTGGCTTTCACGTTCACCCGGTCCGGCTCCACCTCCATACACCGGGCCAGATTGTCCCGCATCTGAGGGATGTAAGGCGCCAGCTTTGTGTTCTGGGCCAGGAGGGTGCAGTCCACATTCCCCACCCGGTAGCCTTTTTCCTTTAACATCGCCATCACCCGCTCCAGAAGGACCAGACTGGAGATATCCTTGAAGCTGTCGTCGGTGTCCGGGAAAGCATGGCCGATATCCCAAAGTCCCGCCGCCCCAAGCAGGGCGTCCATCACCGCATGGGTGAGCACGTCGGCGTCCGAGTGGCCTAGCAGGCCCAAATGGTGGGGCACCTCTACCCCGCCCAAGATGAGCTTCCGCCCCTTCACCAGACGGTGCACGTCGTATCCATGTCCGCTTCTCACTGTGTTTCCCTCCATGCCAAGATTGCCTCCCCCAGGGCCATATCCACCGGGGTGGTAATCTTGATGTTTTCATAAGTTCCTTTGGTCAATGCCACCGTCATACCCAGCCGCTCCACAGCGGCGCAGTCGTCGGTGAGGAGCGCTCCCTCCTGCTCCGCCCGCAGCAGGGCCGCCCTGATGAGGGAAGCCTCGAATACCTGGGGGGTCTGGACCGCGAACAGCTTGGCCCGATCCGGTGTCTCAATGACACAGCCCTCCTCCGCCCGCTTAATCGTATCCTTCACCGCGACGGCGGGGGCAGCGGCACCTGTCAGGGCGGCTTTTTGCAGGACCTCCGTCAATACCTCCTGGGTGACCAGGGGCCGTGCTCCGTCATGGATCCCGATAAGCTCGGCCCGAGGACTGCACTCCCGCACGCCGTTTAGGACCGAGCGGGTACGCTCCTCCCCTCCGGCCACTACCTTAGTCACCTTTCCCAGGGCAAAGTCCCGGCACAGCTCCCCTACAATGGGAATCAGGTCGCTCCGGGTGACCACCACCAGCTCCGATATCAACGGGCAGGCCTCCAGAACTTGCAAGGTTCGGGTCAGGACTGGGACTCCATCCAGGGGAAGGAGCATCTTATCCAGCCCCTCCATCCGGGTGGAGGAACCGGCCGCCGCCACTACCACAGAGCAAAAGGGACCGGCAGACTGCCTCCTCCGACGAAAGAATGTCGCCATATTTTTACCTCCTGCAAAAAAGGAGCCGTTAGGCTCCTTTTTCAAATCAATAGATAACAAAGTGTATTATTCTAAAACCTGGTCTATGCGGGCTTC
>JAHHSF010000162.1 GCA_020025375.1 Oscillospiraceae bacterium
GTCCTTTTTTATCATGTATTGAAATCGGCGGCGATGGTGTCGGCCAAGGCCTTCAGCTCGGTCTCCTGGCCGGGGGCAAGGGCGGATTTCAGGGTGACGGGAGCCTCCAGGAGGCGAATATTTTTCTGTCCCTCCAGAAGCTGAATCATGAGCTTGCCGCTGTTGGGTCCCCATGTGCCGTTTTGAATGAGGGCGACGGTCCGATTCTGGAAGTTGTGGGCGGCCAGGTCATGGAACAGGTTCTCCATGGTGACGAAGATTCCGTTGTTGTACGTGGGGGAGGAAAAGACGATATGGCTGTACCGGAAGCATTCGGCCATGACATAGGAGGGGTGGGTCACGGACACATCGTACATCTCCACGGGAATCCCCCGCTCCGCCAGACGGCAGGCCAGGATGTTGGCGGCGGTCTCGGTGTTGCCGTAGATCGAGGCGAAGGGGAGGAGGACCCCACGCAGCTCCGGCTCATAGCCTGCCCAGCGGGTGTATTTCTCCAGAATGTAGTCCACATCCCTCCGCCACAGGAGGCCGTGGAGGGGGCAGAGCATTTGTATATCCAGGGCAGCAGCTTTTTTGAGGAGGGAGCGGGTCTGAACACCGTACTTGCCCACGATGTTGAAGTAGTACCGTCGGGTCTCCGCCAGCCAGTCCCGTTCAAAGTTCACCTCATCGGCGAAGAGGACCCCGTTGAGGGCCCCAAACGCCCCGAAGGCGTCGGCAGAAAAGAGGATTTTTTCGGTGGAATCGTAGCTTACCATCACCTCGGGCCAGTGGACCATGGGGGCGGTGAGGAAGGTGAGGCTGTGCCGTCCGGTGGAGAGGACATCCCCATCCTTCACGGCCAGGTGGTTTTTGGGCACTGCCCCGTTAAACTGGGCCAAAAAGTCCAGGGCCCGCTGGGTGCAGACCACGGTGACCTCGGGGTAACGGAGGAGGAGGTCCTCCAGCGTGGCGGCGTGGTCGGGCTCTACATGGTGGACCACCACATAATCAAGGCCGCGGCCGGCCAGGCCGTGCTCCAGATTTTCAAGAAACTGGCGCTGGGCGGCCCGATCCACGGTGTCAAAGAGGACGGTTTTTTCATCCGTCAGAAGGTAGGAATTGTAGGCCATCCCTCTGGGAACGGGGTGGGCGCTTTCAAAGAGAGGGTGCTGGCGGTCATTCCCGCCGACCCAGAGGAGGTCGTCGGTCACGGAGCGGACGCAATACATAGTAACAACTCCTTCGTTGTGTCTTTTTATAAAAATATCATATTACAATTTATACGATTACTCAAGTGGGAATCATGCGAATAAAAAAAGACTGCACCGCCGTACGGAGGTGCAGTCTGGAAATTATTCTTCATCTTCCTTCTTCGTGCAGACGATGTTCAGCTCGTCCAACTGCTTGGGTTCGACGAAAGAGGGGGCACCCATCATCAGATCCTGGGCGTTCTTGTTCATGGGGAAGGGGATAATCTCCCGGATGGAGTCCTCGCCGGCCAGGAGCATGACCATGCGGTCCACGCCGGGGGCGATGCCCGCATGAGGGGGTGCGCCGTAAGTGAAGGCGTTATACATGGCGGGAAACTTGGCCTTCACGTCCTCCTCACCCAGGCGGACGAGCTGGAAGGCCTCGACCATGATCTCGGGGTCGTGGTTCCGCACGGCGCCGGAGGAGAGCTCCACGCCGTTACAGACCAGGTCGTACTGGTAGGCGGTAATGGTGAGGGGGTCCACCTGGCCGGCGGCTGCCTTCTTCAAAATCTCAAGGCCCCCATTGGGCATGGAGAAGGGATTGTGGCAAAACTCCAGCTCTCCGGACTCCTCGCCGATCTCGTACATGGGAAAGTCCACAATCCAGCAGAACTCGTATCGCTCCTTGTGGAAGTGGTCGGGGCAGAGGGGGGCCAGCTGCTTAATGAGCACACCGGCGGTCTTCTGGGCGGACAGCTTCTTCCCGGCGGTGAGGCCCACGAAGGTGTTGGGCTCCAGGTCCAGGGCGGCGATGACCTCGGCCTTCTTCGCCTGGAGAAACTTGGAAATGCCGCCGACGATTTCACCGTTCTCGTCCAGGCGGAACCAGTAGGCCTTGTTCCCGGCCTGGACCTCCACGTCGGCGCAGAGCTTGTCGATCTGCTTCCGGGTGGCGGCGAAGCCGGTGACCTTCACGGCCTTCACGGTATTCCCGGCGAAGGGCTCGAAGCCGCAGTCAGAGAGCAGCTCGGTGGTGTCCTGTGCGGTGAGGTCGATACGCAGATCGGGCTTGTCGGAGCCGTAAATCTCCATGGCGTCGTTGTAGGAAATGCGCTGGAAGGGGGCGGAAGAGGCGATGTCATAGGCGCCGTACTTGGCAAAGATGGGGGGGAGCACATCTTCCAGGACGGTAAACACGTCCTCCTGGTCGGCAAAGGCCATCTCCATGTCCAGCTGGTAGAACTCGCCGGGGGAGCGGTCGCCGCGGGCGTCCTCATCCCGGAAGCAGGGGGCGATCTGGAAGTACTTGTCGAAGCCGGAGGCCATGAGC
>JAHHSF010000163.1 GCA_020025375.1 Oscillospiraceae bacterium
CTGTGGGTGCTCTGTTCTGCCTGCTCTTCCTCCTGGCCGCCGGCCTTTTGCGCCGGGAGGGCTACCGGGGCCCTCCCCTGCTCCGGGCCCTTTTCCCCCTGGCCCTGGCCTTCTTTCTCCGGGCCTTCCTCCTTGACTACCAGAGCCAGGATTATCAAATTTTCCTGGAACAATGGGCCGCTTTTTTCCGGGAAAACGGCGGTTTTTCCGCCCTGGATCTGCCGGTGGGCAATTATAATGTACCTTATCTTTACTTTATGGCCGCCCTTTCCTACCTTCCCCTCCATGATCTCTACGGAATCAAGCTCTTTTCCATTCTCTTCGACGTGCTCCTGGCCTGGGGCGGGCTCCGGCTGGTCCGGCATTTTAAGCGGCAGGGCAACGCCCCCCTCTTCGCCTTCTGCGCCATTCTTCTGTTGCCCACCGTGGTATTGAACGGTGCCTGTTGGGGCCAGTGCGACAGCATCTACACCGCCTTCCTCCTCCACGCCTTTGTCTCCGCTCTGGAGAGAAAGCCCGCGGCCTCCCTGCTCCTGCTGGCCGCCGCCTTTTCCTTCAAATTGCAGGCCATCTTTCTGGTCCCCCTGTGGTGCGCCCTCTGGTTCACCGGGCGTGTCAGGTTCCGCCACTTGCTCCTCTTTCTCCGGCCTGTATTTCCCCATGGGACTCGAGACCACCCTGGTCCTTTTTCTCCTTCTTTCCACTCTGCGGGCCCTGCCCAAGGCCCTGGAAAGCCCTTGAAAAAACGCCGCCCCCGGAAAACAGACCGGGGACGGCGTTTTTTGACAAAAGTTTCCTGGTGAAAAAGGTGGAAAGCGTTTGACAGGGGTTGGAAAATGTGTTACAATTCGGTTACAAGAGTTACAAAGTTAAACATTTTTTTAGGAGTGTAAGCATGGCAAACGAGAAGATTCCCCTGACCTACAAGGGTCACCCCCTCCGCCGCAAGGACAACCTGCTCTACTACGGTAGCATGGCCGAGAAATATATTATTATGCTCCAAGTCATGGAGACCAAGAAACAGGGCGACCTGGACGTCGCTACCAAGGTCTCCATCCAGCTCCAGCTCACCGACCCCGACCTGAAGAGCCGGGACCGCGTGGTGAAGAAGAGCGAGAAGGACAGCCTGTATAGCGCTATGGACGTGGCTGCTGTTTGGCTGGAGCGTGCTCTTTCCGGGAAGTAACTGTATTCACAAATGAGTACCCCCGACCATCTTAGAAAAATAATGGTAACGGAGATGATACCCATGCACAAGTTTGTACGCCCGGTTCTTTTGGGCATCGCACTGTCCGCAGTCATGACCGTGGGCGCCGCCGCCGCTTATGAGGGCGTTGGCACCGTCACCTGCGACGTGCTTAATCTGCGGGCGGAACCCAACACCGAGAGCGAGGTCCTGGCCCACGCCATGGAGGAGGACGTGGTCCTCATCATGGAGACCGTGAACGACCAGTGGTACAAGGTGGACTACTGCACCATTCAGGGCTATGTCTCCGCCGATCACCTCACCGTGGAGACCACCTATGACCAGCCTCTGGCTTACGGTCGGGTAGACATTCAGAGCGGCACCCTGAACATCCGGGCTGATGCCACAACCGACAGCGCCAAGGTCGGCTCTCTGCAGAACCGGGCTCTTCTTCCCCTCAACGCCTTCAAGGACGGCTGGTTCAAGACCGAGATGAATGGCGTGGTGGGCTATGTCTCCGGCGACTACGTCACCGTGGTCAACGGAGAGGGCAAGCGGGCCGACGAGCCTGTGCTGGATGCCGCCTCCCTGGAGCGACAGATCGTGGACTATGCCAAGCAATTTCTTGGCACCCCCTACATCTACGGCGGCAGCACCCCCAGCGGGTTTGATTGCTCCGGCTTCACCTCTTACGTGTACCGCCACTTCGGCTACTCCCTTACCCGCACCTCCGCCTCCCAGCTCTCCAACGGCCGCGGCGTGAGCCTTGAGGAGCTTCGGCCCGGTGACCTCATCTGCTTCCGGTCTTATGGCTCTTCCAAAGCCGCCACCCACGTTGGCATCTATGTGGGGGACAACCAGTACATCCACTCCCCCCGCACCGGCGACGTGGTGAAGATCAGCGACCTGTCCACCGCCACCAGCGACAAGGCGATCGTGGGCTATCGCCGTATCATCTGAATACATAAACGAAGGACCCCGGCCTGCTGGCCGGGGTCCTTTTTCGCTTATGTCAGAGGAATGCGGACGGGCGTTTCCCATTGGGTAATTTGCGTATAGTGCAGACCCATTTCCACGGTCTCCCAGGGGTAATCCCAGAGGAAGGTATACTCCTCCACTCGTCCGTCCCCTAAGTCGTTGTAGCCCCAGACATTGGTATAGCCCTCCGTCCCGTCGGGCGCTTTATAGAGGCTGGACATGGCGTTTCTCTTCCCATTTGGGGTGATAAGGGAAAGCTTCACGTCGCCGTTTTTGCGCTCTACCCGGTCCAGGGAAATTC
>JAHHSF010000164.1 GCA_020025375.1 Oscillospiraceae bacterium
GGCCTGGAACCGCATCCCGCAGGTTGCCATCTCGTAGACCGGTGTGAAGCCGTTCCGGGCGTAGAAGCCCATCCGGCGGCGGCGGAGGGCGTTTTCTTCTTCATCATCTCCGGGGACGGGGACCTCGGCCTCGGTCAAAATGGCTGAATGGCCATGGAGCCGTTGGACCAGACGGCGGAGAAGCTCGCTTCCCAGCCCGCCGTTTCGCCGAACGGCAGTAACGCCCAGATAGTCCAGCAGGACACAGGAAGTGTCCCTGGGCTCCTTCCAGAGGGTGGCGTAGCCCAGAAGGGCATCGTCCTCGTAGAGCCCCAGGATCTCATACCGCCCGGCATCCATGAGGGCGCAGATGTCTCCAAGGCTCTTCCGCTCGTTGGCGGGAAAGGCCTCGGAGAGTTCCTTTTCGTACCAGGCCTTTACGTCTACAATGGGGCGCAGTTCCATAAAAGGGCCTCCTTTTGTCTGGAAAATGAGGGTGATAACGTACTGTCTCGTCGCGGCCTCCGCGCTTCTTTTAATGCGCTTCCGCCCAGCTGTGCCCCACGGCGGAGTCGGCCTTTAAAGGCACTGCCATGTGGGCCACCCCCTCCATCTCACGGGTGAGGAGGGTTTTTACCGTCTCTGCCTCTTCGGCGGGACATTCCACGATGAGTTCGTCGTGGACCTGGAGGACCAGCCTGGCTTCCAGCCCGGCCTCGGCCAGCGCCCGGTCCACGTGGATCATGGCCAGCTTCATGAGATCGGCAGCGGTGCCCTGGATGGGCATATTGAGGGCCACCCGCTCTCCGAAGGAGCGGAGGTTGAAGTTGGAGGACTTAAGCTCGGGGAGCCAACGCCTTCTCCCGAACAGGGTGGCCACATAGCCGTCCTCCTTGGCCTGCTCCACCACCGCCTTCTGATAGGCGTGGACACCGGCGTAGGTGGCAAAATACTTCTCCATATACTCCTTGGCCTGGTTCCGGGTCACACCGATGTCCTGACTGAGGGAGAAGTCCGAGATGCCGTAGACGATGCCGAAATTCACCGCCTTGGCCCGGCGGCGCATCTCTGCGGTGACCTCCTCCCCGGGGGCGGCAAAGACCTGTCCGGCGGTGACGGTGTGGATGTCGGTACCTGAGCGGAAGGCCTCGATCATAGTCTGATCCTGGGCGATATGGGCCAGGAGCCGAAGCTCGATCTGGGAGTAGTCGGCATCCACCAGCACATTTCCGGGGGCGGCCACGAACATCTCCCGCATCTTGGACCCCAGGTCGGTACGCACCGGGATGTTTTGTAGGTTTGGCTCGGTGGAGGAGAGGCGCCCGGTGGCGGTCACTGTGTTCTGGAAGGAGGTGTGAATGCGCCCGTCGGGAGCGATGACCTTGGTCAGCCCTTCCACGTAGGTGGAGTTGAGCTTGGTGTACTGGCGGTAGTCGAGAATGGCGGGGACGATGGGGCTGTCGGTGGTTTCCTTCAGCTTTTCCAGCACATCGGCGTTGGTCGAGTATCCTGTTTTGGTCTTTTTCAGTGGGGGGAGGCCCAGCTTTTGAAAGAGGATGCGGCTCAGTTGTTGGGTGGAGTTGATGTTAAATTCCTCCCCGGCCAGCTCGTAGATGGTAGCCTGGGTCTCCTCGATGCGGGCGCGGAGGGCCTCACCGAAGTCGGCCAAAGCCTTCCGGTCCACCAAAAATCCGGCCCGCTCCATCCTGGCCAGAACAGGGCAGAGGGGGAGTTCCATGTCGTAATAGAGTCCGTGCATCCCCAATTCCTCGATACGTGGAGCCAGCGCCTCCTTCAGCGCGCCGATGAGGGCGCAGTGGGAGAGCAGGGCCCCCACCACCGCCCCCTGGTCGGAGAGAGGGGTGAAGGCGTCGGGAGCCAGATAGGTGTCCTTGGCCTTGGCAAGCTCATGGTTAAAGTAGGTGACGCCCAGCTTTTCCAGGTCGTAGCTACCGTCGGTGGGGGAAAGGAGATAGGCGGCCAGGGCGGTGTCAAAGACAAAGCCGTCCCCCTCAATACCCTCTTCCAGGAGGCGGGAGAGCAGGGTCTTCACGTCGTGGGTATTCTTCTGGATATCGGCGGCGAAGAGGGCTTTCAAAACCGCATTGTAATTTTCCAACATGTCGGCCCGGAGAACGGCGGCACAGGAATGTCCCATACTTTTCCGCCACTCCACCGCCACCACATTGAGGTCGGGGAGGGCCAGCACGTCCACACAGTCCGCCTGCCGCCAGAGGGCCAGTAATTCCTCGGCCCGGGCGGCGTTGTCTACCACCTCACTTTCGCAGGTGCCGGTAAAGGTGGTATTCTCCGCCGGGGCATCCCCCTGGAGGGCTTTCAGACCCAGCTTGTCGATCAGCTTGGAGAATTCCAGCTTGAGGAAAAGATCATAGAGAGCGGGGCTGTCAGGGCCTTTCCGCAGATTGCTTTCCGGGGCGAAGTCGATGGGGGCATCCCGGTGGATGGTGGC
>JAHHSF010000165.1 GCA_020025375.1 Oscillospiraceae bacterium
GGACATACCCAGCGGCCCAGTGATTCTTGGGCACGTCAGGGTATGTCCAGGCCGCCGTCCAGTCCGGGCTTATCACCGGCTACCTGGACGGTACCTTCCGCCCGGACAACACCATTACCCTGGCCGAGGGCGTGACCGTGGCCCGCCGCCTGCTGGGCTATCAGAATTCCGACTTCGCCGGAGCCTATCCCTCGGGCCAGATGGCCAAGTACCGGGATCTGGAGCTGAACCTGGGGGTCTCCGCCGGGCAGGACAGCCCTATGACCCGCCGGGACTGCCTCTACCTCTTCTATAATCTGCTCACCGCCAGCTCCAAGACCACCGGCCAGCCCTACCTTTACGCCCTGGGCCACAGCCTCACTCCCACCGGGGAGATCGACCTGGTGGCCCTGGTGAATTCCACCATAGAGGGCCCCGCTATCGTTGGCGAGGGCTGGACGAGTAAGGTCTCCTTTGATCCCGCCACCGCCCGGGCAGTGTACCGGGGCGGCAAGACCTCCCACTACGACGCCCTGCAAGATGGGGATGTTGTCTACTGGTCCAAGTCCATGCGCTCCCTCTGGGCCTACACCAACCAGGCCACCGGCTCCATCAACGCCATCACCCCTGCCGCCGCCCCCACCTCGGTGACCGTGGCGGGCAAGACCTACTCCATCGAGACTTCTGCCGCCGCCTACGCCCTCTCCGACCTGGGGAGCTATCAGGTGGGGGACACCGTCACCCTCCTGCTGGGCCGCTCCGGCGGCGTGGCCGCCGTGGTGGACAGCGCCAAGGCCTCCTCTGTGGTCTACGGTCTGGTGGAGGCCGTCGCCCCCGGGACCTACACCGACAAGGACGGCAATTCCTACACCGCTGACACCCTCACCGTCCGGGCCACCGACGGCTCCCAGCGCACCTTCCGCTGTGACGACAAGAACATGAAAGCCAAGGCCCTGGTGGAGGTCTCTACCGCCGGTGGAACCGTGACTGTGAAGAAGCTGAAAACCGTCTCCCTCACCGGCAAGGTGAGCAAGGACGGTGCCAAACTGGGTGACAAGGCCTTCGCCGACGGTGTGGAGATCCTGGACGTGTATGAGAACACCGCCCTTCGGATCTACCCCAGCCGTCTAGCCGGGGTGGACCTGACCGACAGCGACAAGGTGAAGTACTACCGGCTCAATGCCGCCGGAGAGATCTCCCACCTCATCCTGAACAACGTCACCGGGGATCTGTACCAGTACGGCGTGGTCACCTCGGCCACCTCCCAGGATCTGGGCGGCATGAACCTCCTTGGGACCTATGTCTACGACATCGGCGGCCAGACCATCCCCACCGGCCCCCTGCCCAAGACCTTCAACGTGGAGGTAGGCCCCGCCCGCTTTATCATGAAGGACGGTGCTCTGGACTCCATGACCAATCTGACCTCCGTGAAGCTCTCCACCCTGGACGGCGACAAGGCCATTGGGGAGACCACCACCTGGCCCCTGTGGGACGGTATGGCGGTCTATGAGCTTCGGGACGGCAAGTACTACCTCTCTTCCCGGTCCATCGTGGAGGGCGGGAATTACGCCCTCACCGGCTACTACGACAAAACTGCCGACAAGGGCGGCGTCATCCGGGTCCTGATGGCGAAGGCCAGCTGATCTCCTTTCAGACAAAAAGCCCCTATTGCCGTCTCAAGCTTTGTTCCTTTTATTTCTATAAAAACAGCGCCCTTTTTGAAATCTGATGATCCAAAAAGGGCGCTGGACAGGTTCACCTATGCAATCTGGTGGAGAGCAATCACTTTGAAATACCAGTTGACAACTACAGGGTGAACAGAAAAATTTTGAGCTGAGAAGGCACGAAACGGTATAGCTGCCACTGGCTTTTCGCCAATGGCAGCTATACCGTTTGCTTTTATGGTGACCCAGCGGGGACTCGAACCCCGGACCCACGGCTTAAAAGGCAGTTGCTCTACCGACTGAGCTACTGAGTCAGATCCTGTTTTCTTGTGCTTCATATAAAAAATGGCAGGGATGGTTGGAGTCGAACCAACGATGCGGGAGTCAAAGTCCCGTGCCTTACCGCTTGGCTACACCCCTACATCGAAGCTCGAAAAGCGAAAGACCGGAGCGGACGCTCCGGCCCTCTCGCCTTGAGGTTTTATGGGGTGGATGACGGGACTCGAACCCGCGACACTCGGAACCACAATCCGATGCTCTACCAACTGAACTACATCCACCATAAAATGCAAACAATGCAACAAAAAGTGGTACGCCAGAAGGGACTCGAACCCCCGGCCTACTGCTTAGAAGGCAGTTGCTCTATCCAACTGAGCTACTGGCGCATAGGTTATTCCCACTGGGTACTACATCTGTCCGAGGTGTCCAGTGAAATTCTATGGAGCGGGTGATGGGAATCGAACCCACGTGTTCAGCTTGGAAGGCTGACATTCT
>JAHHSF010000166.1 GCA_020025375.1 Oscillospiraceae bacterium
ATCGCCTATCTTCTGAACACTCCCACCGTCTATCTGGAGCGTAAGGTCTTTGCCAAATTCCGATACCACCGTCTTTTGTCCATCCTGGTCTCTTACCTCCTTGCTTCTGCCGCCATTGGCATTCTCCTCACCCTCATCCTCCCCCAAGTGGTCCAGAGCATTATGAGCCTGGTCAACAACCTCAACGACTACCTGACCAACTTCAACGCCTTTGCCCAGTCTTTATTGGACCGCTTTGAGTTGGAGGGAGAACTGCTGGACAATATGGTGGTCTCCTATCAGGACATCATCAGCACCGCCGCCGATCTCATCGCCACCAAGCTCCCCCACCTCTTGAACTACGGCGTGGCCATCGGCAACGGCCTCATTTCCGGCATTACTGCCCTCATCTCCTCCATTTACATGCTGGCGGGTAAGGAGAACCTTATCGCCCACATGCGAAAGTTCCTCTACGCCCTTCTCCCCAAGAAGAACGCGGACTGGCTCATGCAGGTCTGCACGCAAGCCAACGACATTTTCTCCAGCTTCATCGTGGGCAAGATTCTGGACAGCATCATCATCGGAATCATGTGCTTCTGTCTCTGTATTCTTCTACAGATCCCTCTTGCCGTCCTTATTGGGGTCATCGTCGGCTGTACCAACGTCATCCCCTTCTTCGGCCCCATCATTGGCGCCGTCCCCTGCCTGATGATTCTCCTGATCGTGGACCCCAAGAGCGCTCTGATCTTTTTCTTCCTTATCATCGCCCTCCAGCAGTTCGACGGCAACATTTTAGGCCCCCGTATTCTGGGAAACAGCACCGGATTGTCTGCTATCTGGGTCCTGGTCGCCATCGTGGTCGGCGGCGGCCTGTTCGGTTTCCCGGGGATGCTGTTGGGCGTCCCCACCTTTGCGGTCATCTATGCTCTGACCCGGGATTGGGCTAACCGCCGTCTCCAGGAAAAGGGCATCGATGGCACTGGTGCTCCTATCCCCCCCATGGAGGAATAGGTCCCCATGACGCAAAAGAAACGGCCTCGGACCAAGTTGGTCCGGGGCCGTTTCCTCTTACATTCCGCCGCTACTGAGTGACTGGTCGAAGTGATCGTTGATCTGCTTTGTGAAGGCCTGGGCGGCGTTATAGCCCAGCTTTTTATGCCGGTTGTTCATAGCCGCCACCTCCACGATGATAGCCAGGTTACGGCCGGGCTTTACCGGGATGGTCATAGATGGCACTTTTACATCCAGCACCGAGGTGAACAGGTTGTCCAACCCAAGGCGGTCATAAATTGCCCCATCCTTCCATTGCTCCAGGTTGACCACCAGGTCGATGTCCTGGTTCTCCTTGACGGCGCTCATACCGAAGAGCTGGCGGACGTCGATGACGCCGATGCCTCGAAGCTCCATGTAGTGGCGGATCAGTTCCGGGGCTCTCCCCACCAGTCGCTTGGCGGACACCCGGCGGATCTCCACCGCGTCGTCAGCGATGAGGCGGTGGCCCCGCTTGACCAGCTCGATGGCAGTCTCGCTCTTGCCCACGCCGGACTCCCCCAGCAGGAGCACACCCTCGCCGTAAATCTCCAAAAGGACACCATGGCGGGTGATACGGGGACAGAGGGCCACGTTCAGGTAGGTGATGATGGCGCTCATAAAGGCCGACGTGGTCTCCTGGGTGCGGAGGACAGTTCGGTTATACTTCTCCGCCATCTCCATACACTCGGGCCAAGCCTCCAGCCCTCGTGAAATGATGAGAGTGGGGATGGGCTGGCTCATAAGCTGCTCAAAGCTCTCCAGTCTGGCTTCTGGGGTCAGGCCGCTTAGATAGGTGTCCTCTACCCTGCCGATGATCTGGATCCGGTTGGGATCAAAGTAATCAAAGAAGCCCGTTAGCTGAAGGGCGGGCCGGTTCACGTCCTCGGTGCGGATGGGGTACTGCTCCCAGCCCTCTGCGCCCCGAAGGACCTCCAGGTTGAATTCCTCCGCCAGTTTCCCCATTGGGACATGATACTTACTCTCCATGGGGTCCACCTCCCTTTTGTTTTCTGATGGTAGTATAGCTTGATTTCGGCCGTTTGGCAACTATCTGTGAAATTCTCATTTTTCTTTTCGATTTTACTTGCATTTTCCTTCATAATCTGCTATTATGTTTAGCGTGTCTTTGAATAACTGACAGCAAGGAGGTTCAAGCGAATGGCCAAATGTGAATTTTGCGATAAGGGCGTTGTGTTCGGCATCCAGGTTTCCCACTCTCACCGCCGCTCCAACCGCCCTTGGAAGCCCAATGTGAAGCGCGTCAAGGCAATCGTGGATGGTGCTCCCAAGCACGTCTATGTGTGCACCCGTTGCCTCCGCTCCGGTAAAGTGACCCGGGCTGTTTAATTGGGAATAAAAAAACACCGTATGGAATTCCATACGGTGTTTTTTTAT
>JAHHSF010000167.1 GCA_020025375.1 Oscillospiraceae bacterium
GATGTACTGACAGCAACCGCACTCCATGCAGTACATGACGCGGAGGCTCTCCACCTCGGCCCAATCCCGCTTCTTGGTATACATATTCATAAAGATGGGGGTCAGGTGCATAGGACATACGTTGACACACTTGCCGCAACGGATGCAGATCTGCTGGGCATCGGTGATGGGAAGCTCGGCCTCGGACATGCAGAGAATGCAGTTCTGAGCCTTGCCCATGGGCACGTCCACCTGGGCCTGGGCAACGCCCATCATGGGGCCGCCGGAGATAACCCGGGCACAATCGGCGGTAAGACCGCCGCACTCAGCGATAAGGTCGGAAAACAGGGTGCCGATGGGGGCCACCAGGTTCTTGGGCTCCACCACACCCTTGCCGGTAACGGTGGTGATGCGGCTGACCACGGGCAGGCCCTTGACCACAGCATCGTACACGGCGGCGGCGGTGCTCACGTTGAACACACAGCAACCCACGTGGGAGGGCAGGCCTCCGGGGGGCACCTCACGGCCGGTGATCTTCTGAATCAGCTGCTTCTCAGCGCCCTGGGGGTAGCGGGTCTTCAAGGTGGCGATCTCCACAGAGGGGTCCCCGGCCACCAGGCCGGTGAGATGCTCGATGGCGTCCATCTTGTTGCCCTCCACACCGATCGTGACCTTCTGGAGGCCCAGGGCGCGCATGAGGATCTTGGCTCCACCGATCACCCGTTCTCCCTGCTCCAGCATGAGGCGGTGATCGGAGGTGATGTAGGGCTCACACTCGGCACCGTTGATGATAATGGTATCAACAGTCCCGATGGCACCGGACAGCTTGACGTGGGTGGGGAAGCCCGCGCCGCCCATGCCGGTGATGCCAGCCTCTTTCACGATATCGACGATCTCGGTCGGAGTGAGAGCGTCCACATTATCGCGGGGCTTGCAATCAGGGCAAAGGGTATCCTGGAAGTCATTCTCGATGACAACGGAGAGCGCCTTCCCACCATTGGTGTTGGGACGGTGCTCCACAGCGACCACGGTTCCCGAGACGCTGGCGTGGATCGGGGCCCCAAGGCCAGCAATCTCGCCGATCTTCTGTCCAACGGTCACAGTGTCTCCCTTTTCCACCAGGGGTTTACAGGGAGCGCCAATGTGCATGGACATCGGGATCACCACCTGAGCAGGGGCCTTACTCAAAGACACGATAGCCTTGTGTTCGGCAAGCTCCTTATGCTCGGCGGGGTGGACGCCGCCATAAAACTTATGGGTCATAGCATCACCTCAATTAATTTTCCCGGACCCGGCTTCCGTTCCCCAACGAAAATAGGTCCGCACTCTTGACTTTCTCCTCCACACAAAAAAGAAGAAAGCCGCTATTCCGACTACTAATCATACCGCAAACCCTTGAAAATGTCCAGACCCGGGCAGGATTTTCTTGTGATGGATTTCACAATTTTCTACTCTTTTCTCTGGTAACTTTTCCAACAACAGGAGATTTTCCATTTCAGGGGAACGGAAGGTCCACTTCTTGTTGACAACCGCCTCCACCGGCGGTAAAATGGGCATAACACTTTACCACGGCAAATTGTCAAAAGGAGGTCTGGCCATGAAAATGCGCTGCGCCCAGATTCTGATGGAATGCCTGCTGGAGCAGGGTGTGGATACCGTGTTCGGCTATCCGGGTGGCACCATTTTGAATGTTTACGATGAGCTGGAGCTCAACGGCTATAAGAACAGAATCCGCCACATTCTCACCGCCCACGAACAGGGGGCGGCCCACGCCGCCGACGGCTACGCCCGTTCCACCGGCAAGGTGGGTGTCTGCTTCTCCACCTCCGGCCCTGGCGCCACCAACCTGACCACCGGCATCGCCACCGCCTACATGGACTCCTCCCCTGTGGTCTTTATTACCTGCAACGTAAGCGAGAACCTAATCGGCAAGGACTCCTTCCAGGAGGTGGACATCACCGGCATCTCCATGCCCATCACCAAGTGCAACTACCTGGTCCGGGACCCGGAGCAGCTGGCCGACGTGGTGCGGGAGGCCTTCGCCATTGCCCGCTCGGGCCGACCCGGCCCCGTGCTCATCGACATTTTGAAGAATGTCACCGCCGCAGAGGCCGACTATGAGCCCCTCCCCCTGGATCAGCACCCCCTCCACGGCCGGCTGGCCGCCATGCTCCGTCGGGCCAGCCACGACCTGAAGACCCCCGAGCCCGATCACGGGGACATCCAGACCCTTCTGAATATGATCGAGGAGGCAAAACAGCCCTTGGTCCTGGTGGGGGGCGGCGTGGTCCGCTCCCGTGGGGCGGTGCCCGCCTTCCGCAAATTCATCGAGACCCTGAACGCCCCCATCACCTCCACCATTATGGGAGGTGGTGCCTGCTCCGGCAACCACCCCCTCTTCACCGGGAT
>JAHHSF010000168.1 GCA_020025375.1 Oscillospiraceae bacterium
GCCCCAGATTGCCCTGCTCTTTTTCTTTCTCTCTATCCTGGAGGACACGGGCTACATGGCCCGGGCGGCCTTCATCATGGACCGCCTTCTCCGCCGCTTCGGGCTCTCCGGTAAGGCCTTCATCCCCATGCTCATGGGCTTTGGCTGTACCGTACCCGCCGTTATGGGAGCCCGGACCATGGAGAATGAGAAGGACCGCCGCATGACCATCATGCTGGCTCCTTTTATGTCCTGCTCCGCCCGTTTGCCGGTCTATGGCCTCATCGCCTCGGCCTTCTTCCCTCGATGGAGCGGGCTGGTGGTATTCTCCCTCTATGTACTGGGTCTGCTGGGAGCCATTCTCTCCGGAATCATCTTTAAAAAAACCATGTTCCAGGGGGAACCCGCCGCCTTTGTCCTGGAATTGCCCCCCTACCGTTTGCCCACCCTGAAAAACTGCCTGATGCACGTATGGGAGAAGGTGAAGGGGTTCCTGATTAAGGCGGGGACTCTCATCCTGGTGATGAGCGTGGTCCTCTGGTTTCTCCAGTCCTTCGATATGAGCTTCCAGCTTACCGCCAATAGCGAGAACTCCATCCTGGGCCATATCGGCGGCTTCCTCGCTCCCATCCTGGCCCCCCTGGGCTTCGGGACCTGGCAGGCCGCAGTAGCCTTGCTCACCGGCCTCATTGCCAAGGAGGCGGTGGTCTCCTCCATGTGCCTGTTCTACGGCTTCTCCACCCTGGACTCTGCGGGGACCATCCACGCGGCCCTGAGCAGCACCTTTACCACACCCGTGGCCGCCTACGCCTTCTTGGTTTTCGTCCTGCTTTACGTACCCTGTGTGGCCGCCGTCTCCACCATCTATAAGGAGATGAACAGCCTCAGGTGGACCCTGCGCTCTGTGCTTTGGCAACTGGGCTCGGCCTATCTGGTCTCCCTGCTGGTCTATCAGATCGGGAGCCTGATCTTCTAAGGAGGAAGCGGTATGGAAGAGAAGATTCAACAGCTTCAAGCCTGGATCGACGAGAGCCAGTACATCGTCTTCTTCGGTGGTGCGGGAGTAAGCACCGAATCTGGGATAAAAGACTTCCGCAGCACCGACGGCCTGTACAACCAGATTTACGACTACCCTCCCGAGACCATTTTGAGCCACACCTTTTTTACCCGCAAAACCGAGGAGTTCTACCGCTTTTACAGGGACAAGATGCTCTGTCTGGACGCGAAACCAAACGCCGCCCACTTGAAGCTGGCCGAGCTGGAGGCGGCGGGAAAACTGAAGGCCGTCATTACCCAGAACATCGATGGGCTTCATCAGGACGCAGGAAGTAAAGAGGTCCTGGAACTCCACGGCTCGGTCCTGCGGAATTACTGTACCAAGTGCGGCAAGTTTTACGGGGTGGAGGCTATCACAGGCAGCACCGGCCTGCCCCGATGTGAGTGCGGCGGCCTGCTGAAGCCAGACGTGGTCCTTTACGAGGAGGGGTTGGACGAGGAGACCCTCAGCCGATCCGTCCATCACCTGCGGAAGGCGGATATGCTCATCATCGGGGGAACCTCCCTGGTGGTCTATCCCGCCGCCGGCCTGGTGAATTACTACAACGGCCGCAAATTGGTCCTCATCAACAAGGACCCTACCTCCATGGACAGCCGGGCAGACCTGGTCCTGCCGGGGGCCATCGGAGAAATTCTGGGACAAATTAAGGTATAAGCAAAAGAACGATGGGCACAGCCCATCGTTCTTTTGCTTATTGACTGATCAAAGAGCAATAAATATGCTTTTTATTTGTTTTACCTTTGCGTGACAGCCGCCCCATTTCCCTTAAAATAGGGCGGCTTTTTGATTTTGTGCAAAAAAGACAGGGCAACTCCTTGCAAAAATAGGAAAAAAAGGATATAATACTATTTGTTAAGGGCCAAATTGGGAAAGGAGGCGCGGCATGTTCCGGGTCGGAGATAAGATTGTCCATCCCAGGCACGGAGCTGGAGTGGTGGACAGCATCGTTACCAAAAAGGTCAATGGGGTCGTCAGAGAATACTATATCATGAAGATTCCCGTCGGCGGCATGCTGGTTATGATTCCAACCGCCAACAGCGAGGAAATCGGGGTGCGCCCCATTGTCGCCCCAGATGAGGCAGACCGGGTCATCGCCTCCATACCAGATATTGAGGTAGATATGACCACCAATTGGAATCAGCGCTATCGGGAGAATATGCTGCGCCTGAAGAGCGGCGACCTCATTGAGGTGGCCCGGGTGGTCAAGGGACTTGTCCAGCGGGACAGTGAGCGGGGACTTTCCACCGGGGAGCGGAAAATGCTCCACTCCGCCAAGCAGATTCTTCTCTCTGAATTGGTCCTCTCTGAAAGCTGTACCTATGAGG
>JAHHSF010000169.1 GCA_020025375.1 Oscillospiraceae bacterium
GCCGGGCGGCATTCCGCCTGGGGCTGACGGCCAAGGGGCAAATCAAGCCCGGCATGGATGCCGACCTTACCATTTTCGACCCGGCGGCCATCGCCGACGGGGCGGAATTTACCGACATCACCCGCCCGAACCGGGGCATCCAGGCCGTCCTGGTGAACGGTGTGACCACCGTGGAGAAGGGAAAGGAGACCGGGGCTTTGCCGGGCCGGTATCTCGCACCGCCCAGGGTGTAAGGCTGGGGAAAACGATTGGATAGAAGGGAAGGACGCCACCCATGAATCAGACAAATCAGAGAGCCAGATGGATGCTGGTGGCCTCTGCGGTGATTTTTGGGACCATGTCCCTCTTTACCCGCCAAATCGCTGTGAGTACCGGAGAGCTGGCCCTGTACCGGGCCGTCCTGGCCTCCCTCGTGCTGGTGCTCTATCTGGTAATCCGCCGCCAGAAGATCGACTTTAGGGCCATAAAAAAGGAGGTGCCCCTCCTCTTCCTCTCAGGGGCCATCATGGGGTTCAACTGGATCTTCCTTTTTGAAGCCTACAACCGAACCACCATTTCCAACGCTACCCTGAGCACCTACTTCGCTCCGGTAATCGTGACAGCGGCCAGCACCCTCCTCTTTCACGAGAAGCTGACCCGAAAACAGGCCTTCTGCTTCGCCATGTCCACCCTGGGCATGGTCCTCATTATTGGCGTGAGCAAGCTGGAAGCGGAAGGCGGCCATTTGGTGGGCATCCTCTTCGGGCTTGGGGCCGCCGTCCTCTACGCCACCGTAATTTTGATGAATAAATTTATCCAGAATGTGCCGGGCATCCCCCGTGCCCTCCTCCAGCTGGCAGCGGCGGCAACGGTCCTGCTTCCTTATGTGGCCTTCACCGGCGGGTTTCACTTGGAGGTTCTGGATGGGGTGGGCTGGGCCTGCCTGCTCACCCTGGGCTTCTTCCACACCGGCATCACCTACTGTATGTACTTTACCGCGCTTCGGGACCTAAAAGGGCAGGAAGCGGCCATCCTCAGCTATATTGACCCGCTGGTAGCCGTCCTAATTTCGCTCTTCCTCCTCCATGAGAGCATGACCCCGCTCCAGGTTATGGGAGGCTTCCTCATCCTGGGCTTTACCATTTGGAACGAAATGTGAGTTTCCCTCCGCCCAACCCATCCGCTGCCGGGACCTGGCCTGGGGCCGGTCACCGGGATGAGCTGGGATGGGGAGGGGGAATAGCCCACTTGGCAGGGGAGAAATGACGTGTTAAAATAAAGGAAAAGGAGGCTGTTTTATGAATATTACCTACGCCGCCGTTCTGGAATCGGCAGAGATTCAAACCTATATCACCCAGGCTGACGCGTCCCTGTTGGCTCTGGGCTTTACCGAGCACAGCTTTCCCCACGTGAAGCGGTGCGCCCAGGTGGCGGGGGACCTGCTGGCTCAGCTGGACTACGCTCCTCACCAGGTGGAGCTGTGCCGCATCGCCGCCTATATGCACGACATCGGCAATGTGGTCAACCGCCACGATCACGCTGTCAGTGGAGCCACCATGGCCTTCCGTATCCTGGATAAGATGGGCATGGCCCCCGGGGACGTGGCGGCGGTCATTACCGCCATCGGCCACCATGACGACTCCACCGCCTTCCCGGTGAACGCCATTGCCGCCGCCCTCATCCTGGCGGATAAGACCGACGTGCGCCGGAGCCGGGTTCGCAACCGGGAGACCATCACCTTTGACATCCACGACCGGGTGAACTACGCCGTGGAGCGGTCGGACACCGTGCTGGACCGGGAAGGGAAGACCTTCACCCTCTCCCTGACCATCAACACCGATGTCTGCGCTGTCATGGATTACTTTGAGATTTTCCTCCAACGGATGCTCCTCTGCCGCAAGGCGGCGGAAAAGCTGGGTCTCACCTTTAAGTTGGATATTAACGGTCTCATGCTGCTGTAAAAAACGAAAACCGTCCCATGATTCTAAAATCATGGGACGGTTTTTGTATGCGGATGGGGCAGCGATTCGCTTGTGTGACATGGGAAAAACAGACCGTCAAAAGACGGTCAATTTTTCGTGCCAACAGTATTGAGAAGAATCGTCATGTTTTATTCCGTTCATGGGCGGAAATGTACGACACGGCCAGCATGGAGGCCCCCAAAATGATCGTGAGCTGCTTAAGCAAGCGGGTGGAGGTCTACCGGGACTACAAGCTGCACATTACATCGTGACGATGGACGCATAGAAAACAAAACCTCGCTTCCTTTCGGAAGCGAGGAAAAGTTCTTTCCCTTGATATGGTGGAGATAAGCGGGATCGAACCGCTGACCTCTTGAA
>JAHHSF010000017.1 GCA_020025375.1 Oscillospiraceae bacterium
CTACGAGATCCTTTCCGACAAGGATAAACGGGCCCGCTACGACCAGTTCGGCCATGCGGGTGTGGACCCCAACTTCAACCCCGGCGGCGGCTTTGGCGGCGACTTTGGGGACATTGACCTGGGCGACCTCTTCGGCTCCTTCTTCGGCGGCTTCGGGGGGGGCGGTCGTCAGAACCGGAACGGTCCCCGGAAGGGAGACACCCTCCGGGCCAATCTGAGCATCTCCTTTGAGGAGGCAGCCTTCGGCTGTGAAAAGGAGATTACCCTCAACCGGGACGAGGCCTGCGACGACTGTCACGGCACTGGCTGCGCCCCCGGCACCACCCCCGAGGTCTGTCCCCAGTGCCGTGGTACCGGCCAGGTCCGGGTCCAGCGTGGCGGCGGCGGGATGCTCTTCTCTACCACCGGCCCCTGCGACAAATGCCACGGCACCGGCAAGATCATCCACACACCCTGTAACACCTGCCACGGCACGGGCTCCATCCGCCGCCAGCGGCGCATCACCGTGAAGATCCCCGCCGGCATCGACGACGGCCAGGCCATCTCCCTCCGGGGTCAGGGCGGCGCCGGGGCCAACGGCGGTCCCGCCGGAGACCTGATCGTGGGGGTGGCAGTTCGCCCTCACGCCAAGTTCCGCCGGGATGGTAACACGGTCCTGTTGGAACAGCCGGTTTCCTTCCTTCAGGCCGCTTTAGGTGCCGAACTGACCATCGACACCATCGACGGCCCCGTGAAGTACAACCTGCCCGAGGGCACCCAGACCGGAACCACCTTCCGCCTGCGGGGCAAGGGCATTCCCGACCTGAACGGTCGGGGCCGGGGCGACCAGTACGTCACCGTGAAGGTCAAGGTCCCCACCAAGCTCACACTGAGCCAGAAGGAAGCCCTTCGGGCCTACGGGGCCGCCATGGGGGAAACCGATGAAAACGAGCCCTCTCCCGCCGAGAATATCAAGAGTTTCTTTGACAAGAAGAAAAAAAAGAAGTAAAATAGGGAGCAGTCATTCGACTGCTCCCTATTTGAGGCCATCAACACTTCCCCTGGTTTCAAAAAGTGTCGTAGCCTGTTGAACGAGCCCAGAAGGCTCTGGCAGCGGGCTAAAATAGAGGGCAGTCCATAGGGCTTCCCTCTATTTTTTATGTTTGGAGTGTCATCATGCCTCAGACTTTTTCCGAATATCTGACTATGGCGGTCCAGTTCCTCTCTCCCGGCATCGCTTTCGGGGTGGCCCTGCTGGCGGTGCTGGCCTGCTTTGTTCTGTTTTACCTCCGGGGGGTCCCCGCCCCCCTGCTCCTGGACCGGGAGACCGGCCTTCTGCGGGAAAAGCCCCAATTCTCCTTTGTCTCCCCCAGGTGCCCTATGACGGGCCGGGACCGCTGGGTCTGTCTGTTTATCACCCTGCTCTACGCCGCCACCGCCTTTTTCCACCTGGGCTCCACCTCCGCCCCACAGCGCAAGGTGGACTTCGTCCAGACCGGGGCGGTGGAATTTGAGCTGTCCGAGACCGCCTATGTCACCAGCCTCCGCTATTTTGCCGGCCTGGGCACCGGGGCCTATAACCTGGAATTCTCCGAAGATGGGGTAAATTGGTCCACCCTCTGGCCCAAAAAGGACGACGAAGGCAAGGTCACCGGGTACTATTGGAGCAGTGAGCCAGGCTACGACCCACCCTACGCCATCCCCCAGGGATACAACGACCTTTTCAAGTGGAAGACCATCTCCATCGACAATCCACAAAATCTGAGATACCTCCGTCTCACCCCAAGGGCGGAGCGGGACACCCTCCAGCTTTCCGAGCTGGCCTTCTATGGGCCGGACGGCAACCTTCTGGAACTGTCCCTGGCCTCCCCCTCGGACGCCGCTCCCCTTTTTGATGAGCAGGCTGCCGTTCCGGAAGACCCAAGCTGGTACAACTCCGCCTACTTTGACGAAATCTACCACCCCCGCACCGCTCTGGAACACATTGAAAACTTTCGGCCCTATGAGACCACCCACCCGCCTTTGGGCAAGCTCATCATCGGTCTGGGTATCCGGATCTTCGGCATGACCCCCTTTGGCTGGCGGTTTATGGGGACCCTCTTCGGAGTCCTTATGGTCCCCCTCCTCTATGTGTTCCTGAAAAACTTTTTCGGCAAGAGCCTGGTGGCCGCCTGCGGGACCATCCTTTTTGCCACCGACTTCATGCACCTGACCCAAACCCGCATCGCCACCATAGACACCTATGCCGTTTTCTTTATTCTGGGCGCCTATTTTTTCCTCTACCGCTGGCTCTCCCTCCCCAGAACAGCCAAGGTCCGCCACGGCGTCCTCCCCCTCTTCCTCTCCGGCCTTCTCTTCGGCATCGGCGCGGCCTCCAAATGGACCGTCCTCTATGCCGGGGTGGGGATGGCCCTTCTCTATCTCTTCAACCTTATCTTCCGCTTCCGGGACCGGCATGAAGAGGGCGTGCCCTCCTTTTGGCCCTGGTGCGTGAAAACCATTTTGCTCTCAGTTCTATTCTTCGTAGTGATCCCCGCCTGTATTTATACCTTGAGTTATTACCCTTACGCCCTCAATCAGGGGGATACCTCTCTCCGGGGCCTCATAGACGTGATGGTCCCCAATCAGACCAGTATGCTTCACTACCACCAGGGGGTCACCAATCCCCACCCCTACCAGTCCAAATGGTGGATGTGGCTGTTGGATGCCCGCCCCATCCTCTACTATATGGCGGACGGCGTTGGCACCCGCACCCGCTTTGCCGCCTTCCTCAATCCCCTTCTCTGCTGGGGCGGCCTGATTGCCCTGATCCTGGTGACTCGTCAGCTTTGGCGAAAGAAGGACGGCAAGGCTCTCTTCATCCTGGTGGGCTATCTCTCCCAGCTGGTGCCCTGGATGCCCATCGCCCGTCCCACCTTCAACTACCACTACTTCCCCTCTGTTCCCTTCCTGGCCTTTGCCCTCTGCTACCTCTTCAACGAGCTGGCCGAGGCCAAACCGAAAAATTGGGGCCGCTGGGTCCTGGGCCTGCCCGCCCTCTCCCTCCTGCTGTATCTGGCCTTCTATCCCGTCCTCATCGGCCTGACTATCCCGGACTGGTACTCCACCGCCCTGCGGTGGCTCCCCTCCTGGCCGTTCTAAAACCCGCAAGCCTTTTCCAAAAATGTGGAAAGAGCGTGAAACCAGTTGGAACACCCGGCGTCTGCACCTATGAAAAAGGACATCCCAACTTTGTCAAAATTTGATTCGGAGGTAACAACAATGATCGCACTTGGTTCCGACCACGGGGGATACGCCCTCAAAGAGCACGTGAAAAAGCATCTGGACAGCCTGGGCCTTGCTTACAAGGACTTCGGCACCCACTCCACCGACAGCTGCGACTACCCCGAGTTTGGCCGGGCCGCCGCCCTGGCGGTAGCCTCCGGAGAGTGCGACCGGGGCATCGTCATCTGCACCACCGGCATCGGTATCTCCATTGCCGCCAACAAGGTGAGCGGGGTCCGTTGTGCCCTCTGCTCGGAGCCCCTCTCCGCTGAGATGACCCGCCGCCATAACGACGCCAACATGCTGGCCATGGGGGCAGGCATGGTAGGCCCCAACATGGCAGACCGCATCGTGGACGTTTTCCTGAACACCGAGTTCGAGGGCGGCCGCCACGCCCGCCGGGTCAACGCCATCGAGGGCTGAAGATTCGCAAAAAAGCAGACACCGCCAAAAATACAAGTTTTTGGCGGTGTCTGCTTTTATTTTACAGGTGCAGTCTTTTGACCTGCTCTTTTTCTATCTTATCAGCCACACTTGGAGTAGCCGCAATTCCGGCAGGTGACGCACCCGCCCTCATGCTCCAGCTTGGAGCCGCACTCGGGGCAGTACTTGGCCAGCTTGGCCTCAGCGGGGGTCATGCCCGGACGGGGGATGGACACGTCTTTCACCACAGAAGTGGGGAAGGAGGGGGCCAGAGTGACTGCCTCCCCATGCTGGCTCACGCTGAGAACCTTTTCGATGGCCTTGGCGATGGCGTCCGGGCAGGACGTAACGGGCACGGCGGACTGCCGCAGGCAGGAGGGGCAACGGATGCCCTTGAGCTGCTGGATGATCTCCATGGGGTCCACGCCGGTGCGGATGGCGACGGAGACCAGGCGGGCGGTTGCCTCGGACTGGGAGGGGCACCCCCCGGCCCGGCCGGTGTTGGTAAAGACCTCACAGATGCCGTTCTCGTCATAATTTACGGTGATATACAGGTTGCCGCAGCCGATCTTCACCTTTTCGGTGTAGCCCATGGTCACCTGGGGACGGGGGCGGGGGAGGAGCTTACCGTAGGAGCCTGCCTTGATGAGGCAGTTGGTGCTGTCGCAGTCGGCGTTCAGGACGGCGTCCACCAGGGGATCGCCTGTCTGATCCTTGGGAGACTCCTTGCCGTCGTTCACCTTGCCGATATTGAGCACCTGTTCGTTCCGGGAGCCGTCCCGGTAGATGGTGGTGCCCTTACAGCCCAGGGCGAAGGCCAGCTGATAGACCTCAGCCACCTCTTCCTGGGTTGCGGAGTTGGGGAAGTTCACGGTCTTGGACACAGCGTTGTCGGTGTGCCGCTGGAAGGCGGCCTGCATCTTCACGTGCCAGATGGGGGACACGTCGTGGGCGCAGACAAAGACACGCTTCACGCTGTCGGGGATTTCGTCGATATGGGCCAGGGTGCCGGCCTCCACCACCTTGCGCATGAGCTCGTCGGAGTAGATGCCCAGCTCCTCCAGCTTTTCCTTCAGAATGGCGTTGGTCTCCACCAGATGGGTGTTGTCCATGACGTTACGGATGTAGGCGTAGGCAAAGACGGGCTCCACCCCGGAGGAGACCCCGGCCAGGATGGACAGGGTGCCGGTGGGGGCGATGGTGGTGACGGTGCCGTTACGGATGGGGTCGCCGCCCTTGAGGACGCTCTCCTCAAAGAGGGGAAAGGCACCCCGGGTCCGGGCCAGCTTTATGCTCTCCTCATGGCCGATGGTGTTCACCAGTTCCATGACGGTCTCCCCCATGGCGACACCCTCGTCGGAGTTATAGGGGATGTTCAGATAGAGGAGCATATCCGCAAAACCCATGACCCCCAAGCCAATCTTCCGGGTGGCCCGGGTGACCCGGTCGATTTCGGGCAGGGGGTACTTGTTCACCTCGATAACATTGTCCAAAAAGTGAACGGCGGTGCGGATGGTCTTTTCCAGTTTGGCCCGGTCCAGCTCGTAGCCGGTCCCGGTCTTTTTCAGGTGCTTCACCAGGTTGATGGAGCCCAGATTGCAGGACTCATAGGGAAGAAGGGGTTGCTCCCCGCAGGGGTTGGTGGATTCGATTTCTCCCTGACCGGGGACCACGTTGTCCCGGTTGAGGCGGTCCAGGAAGATGATGCCGGGTTCGCCGGTCTGCCAGGCGGAGGAGACGATCTTTTCAAACACGTCCTGGGCGTTGAGCTGGCCGGTCACCTGCTTGGAAGCGGGGTCGATGAGGTCATATTCGCCGCCCTGCTCCACGGCTTGCATAAAGGCCTCGGTGATGCCCACAGAGATATTGAAGTTGGTAATTTCACGGGTATCGTTCTTACAGGTGATGAACTCCAGAATGTCAGGGTGGTCCACCCGGAGGATGCCCATGTTGGCCCCCCGGCGGGTGCCGCCCTGCTTCACCGCCTCGGTGGCGGAGTTAAAGACCTTCATAAAGGAGACGGGACCCGAGGCCACGCCGCCGGTGGAGTTCACCGTGGAGCCCTTGGCCCGCAGGCGGGAGAAAGAAAAACCGGTGCCGCCGCCCGACTTGTGAATCAGAGCGGCGTTCTTGATGGCATCGAAAATGTCCTCCATGCTGTCGGCCACGGGGAGAACGAAGCAGGCGGAGAGCTGGCCCAGAGGCCGGCCCGCGTTCATCAGGGTGGGGGAGTTGGGGAGGAACTCCAGCTCCGTCATCATCCGGTAGAACTCCTGGGCGGTGGCGGCCACGTCGGCCTTGGGGTCAAAGTGGCGGTCGGCCTCTGCGATGGAGTCGGCCACCCGGTGGAAGAGGCCGTCCACCGTTTCAATGGGCTGGCCCTTTTCGTCCCGGGCCAAATAGCGGCGTTCCAGAACGGCGTAGGCGTTTTCCGAAATAGGCATATCGTCAAATCCTCTCTAATCATAGTTAAATAACACAAGATATTGTATCATCCTTCAGGGGGATGTCAATATCTTGGAGAGAATTTGGACGTAGAAAATTCGACGTATTTTTCCTCTGAAACTGGGAAAAGGCTGTACCCGCGAAAGGCTCAAGGGCAGGCGTGGCGGTAGACCTGGCCCTTTTCCAGGGACACGCCACGGGCGGCAAAAAGCTGGGAGATGGTGACGAAATAATAGCCTTCCCCATGGAGGGCATCCACCACCTGGAGAGCGGCCTCCACACTTTCGGGATAGATGTCGTGAAGGAGAATGATGGCGCCGTCCTCGGCCTGCTGAAGGATCTGCTCCACTTCTCGGGCCGTGTTCCGGTCTCCCCAGTCCTCCGGGTCTATGGACCACAAAATAATAGGCGCTCCAGCCCGGCGGCGGACCCCGGCGTCCACCATGCCGTAAGGGGGGCGGAGGAGAAGCTCCATAGGGCCCACGGCGTTTTGAATGACGGTGCGGGTCCGGCCCACTTCGGAGGCAAAATCGGCGTCATTCAGACCGGTGAGCTTCACATGTGTATAAGAGTGGATGCCCAGCTGGTGTCCTTCATCCACCATGCGGCGGAGGGTATCCTCATGGCCGGGGATCTGCTCCCCAATAAGAAAAAAGGTAGCGGGGACCCCACGCTCCGCCAGGCCGTCCAGCAGGGGGGTAGTGGATCGGCGTGGACCGTCGTCAAAGGTGAGGGCGATGAGTTTGGGGGTCTTTTCCACATCGCCCACGTCCGCATCGGCGGGAAGGGCGGGACCGGAGGGAAGGGCCCATAGTCCGGGCAGGACAGCCGAGAGGAAAAAGAGGAGGGCGGCCAGAGCCGCCCCGATTTTTTTGATGGTTCCCCTGCCCATAAAAACACCGCCTTTCGGCTTTAGTGTGTACCGAAAATCGGTGTTTTTGCCACGCAAAATCTACCATCCGTTCCCCTCTTTGGTCTGGGTCACCATCTGATGTTGAAAAATAATCATAAAAAAGAATCAGAAACCGAAAAGCCTTCAAACATGACAGGCTCATCCTTTTTTTGGAAGTATGCCACAGACGGAGGGGGATTGCACCCCCCATTTTCCGTCGGCATAAGTTGGATTGGGGGCGTGGGCAAGACGCCCCGCTCCGTCATCGAGAGGAGTTTTTCTGATGCTGAATCCTGATTTTTGCCCCTGGTCCGATGGCCAGGGCTGCCAGCTGGGTCCGAGGCCCAGCCCTATCCATAGCGCGGCCTGGGTGACCGGACAGGTGGAACGCCCCTGCGGCGGCCAGGACCCGGTGACCGCCCGATGCGGCAAAGTCTGTACCCATGTGGTCAATGTCACGCTGGCTAAGACGGTTACTCCCACTTGCGTCCGCGCGGGCGGGGAGGTCCTCTACACCATAGCCCTGAAAAACGGCTCCACCCTCCCCCTGTTGGAGGTGGTGCTCACCGATCCTGCCGCCCGGTGGTTGGAGGTGGGGACCGTCCGGCTCAACGGGGTAAAGCTCTCCGGCGATCTGGAGGCGGGGGTGGCCCTGCCCGAAATCGGCCCCGGGGGCACCGCGGTGGTCACCTTTACTGCGCGACCCCGGGAGGATACTCCTTCCCCGCTGGAGAATACCGCCCTGGTGGACTACCGTGTCTGCACGGATTGCGGGAAGGAAGCGGCCCAGGTGACCTCCAACCCCGCCGTCCTCACCGTGCTGGCCCCTGGTCTGGCTTTGGAAAAGGAGGCCGACCGGTGCTGGGTGGGGCCGGAGGAACCCGTCCTCACCTACACCCTGTGGGTGACCAACACCGGAAATGTGACTCTGGACCATGTGACGGTCACCGACCAGCTCCCCGACCAGCTGGCCTGTGTGCCCGGTACCACCAGAGTCAGAGGGGGGCCACCGGAGGACCTGGACCCCGCCCGGGGGATGGGCCTGGGACGGATGCTCCCCGGCGAGAAGGCCTCGGTCAGCTTCCAGGCGGAGTGGCAGGATTAAACGACAAAAAGCCTTGGGTATCAAACGATACCCAAGGCTTTTTGTTTTACAATTTCAGCTCCATGGCGATGTCGGACAGCTCGAAGGCCACATGGTCGTGAGCCTTGTGCCGAAAGCCGTAGCTTTCATAAATATGAAGGGCGGCGGTAAGCTCGTGGTGGGAGGTGAGGACGGCGGTGTGCTGTCCCAGTTCCCGCGCGGCCTTCAGGGTGGCGTCCATGAGAGCGTGGCCAATGCCCTGATTGCGCCAGGGCTCTTTCACCCCGAACTTGAAGGGCTCGCAGGTGCCGTCCCCGAAGAGCTCCAACATCATCATACCCACGATTTCCTCTCCCACCCGGGCCAGGAAGATGCGGCCCCCGGTGGCCAGGGTGCGCTCCGGATGTTCCAGTTGTTCGATGTCAGCTGGCTCCAGAAGGTCGTGTTCCTCCAGCCAGGGCAGGGAAATGGCCAGCAGTTCGGGCAGATAGCGGGGTTCGTAATCAATGATTTCAAATTCCTGTTTCAAGGGGGCCCCTCCTTTGTATTTTGGTCAGGCGGTGGGTAGGGTCTCGCTGGGGACGGCGTTGGGATTGTAGCTGGGCAGAGCGAACTCCGGGGAGACCGGCGGAGCCGTTGGGACAGGTGCGGGAGTCGGAACCGGGGTGGCCTCGGGCGCGGGGGTGGGGGCCACGTAGTTGGGGTCGTAAAGGGCGGCATCGGCGGGGTTGTAGAGGATGACCTTATCCCTCTTTTTATAGGTGCTGGTGGCCTCCTTGGTGCGGGAGAGGAGGGTGCCGTCGGCGGCGTAGACACAACGGTAGGAGTCGGTTTTGGCCCCGGTGTAGGGGGTGACGCTCACACGGGTGGTCCCGGCAGGGACGGAGGCATCGGCTTTGTAGACGGTGGAATAGGCGTAGGAACCTAAATGCTCGGTTTCCATCTTCACATAGGAGCCGTCCCGGTTCACGCCGTAAATCTGGGTGGTGAGGAAGAGGGTGTCGTCCTTCTCCACAGTGAAGGCCACGACCTTGATTGCGTTTTCCCGGTCGTTCTGGAACTTGTAATCCTGGGTGCCGAAGGAGACGGTGGCATCCAGGCCGTTGGGCAGATAGCCGGGGACATAGCTGTGGTTCCGCCGTTCCACGATTTTCAGGTTGGCCAGGAGGGTGGCGGAGTAAAGAGTGGAGGAGACCTGGCACACGCCGCCACCGTACTCGTTCACGGTGAGCCCGTTTACATAGGCGGGGGCGGGGAAGAAGCCGTTTTCCGCCGTGCGGCGGCCGGTGGTCTCATTGTAGGCAAAGACATCGCCGGGCTGGAGGATGGCGCCGTTCACAAGTTCGGCGGCTCGGATGACGTTCTTCTTCCGGTTGGCGGAGCCGTTGACCTGGGTGGTGGCCTCCCCCAGCAGGTCGGGGAACTCCTCTCCCCCCAGGTCGGCGGTGGTCACTTCAGGCTCCACCACGGTGAGGGGAATCTCCACCTCACCCCCGGCGGGGGCGGCATCAAAGAGAGCCTTGGCACCCTTCACGTCCAGGGCCAGGCCAGGGGAGGAGGGGATCACCTTCTGGGTCTTTGGGTCGATGAAAGCGTCCACCGGGTCCACCCGGACCTGGGCGGCCAGTTCTTGCCAGTCCACCGGGTCGGGCTGGGTCGCCACCGGGTCCACATGGATGGGAAGAGGTGTCTCCCGGAGGTGGTCGGCCAGATAATTGGAAGCGGAGGCGAGGAGCAGGGCCTTTGTCTGGGCGCGGTCATAGGCCAGACCGGGGATTCCACGGGTAAGACGGAGAGTGGCTTTCTCCTGGGTCCAACAGGTCTGGGTCACAGGAGACTCCTGTCCGGCAAAGAGGTCGTCCAGCAGGGCGGAGAGGTCGGGGCCGCCATCTCCCAGGGACAAGTAGACATTGCTCTGAGCGGGGACAAAGAGAGCCTTGAGGAGCCGGAAGCCGTACCCCGCGGGGAAGCCTTCCCGGCCGACCTGGAAAGCGGCGCGGGCCGCGGCATCGGCATCTGGGGTGAAACAGGTGCCGGGAATCTCCGCCTGGCCGTTCTCACCGTAAGTAAGGGGGACGGAGACCTGGGCGAGGGCGATACGGAAGGCGCTGTCGATCTGAGCGGAGGCGGCCGGCTCGGTACGCCCCCCCACATCCAGCCTGCCTACCGAGACGTTGGGCAGAATCCGGCCCGACAGGGCCACATAGAAGCAGAGGCCCGCATAGGAAAGGGCCAGAACAGCCAGAAGGACGGCGCAGACCAGAAGGGAGGGTTTCTTTCCACCGGAGATGACACCTTTTCCAAGGGGAGGAGCCTTGTTTTCATCCATAGAATCAAGTCCTTCAGGTATGAGATCGTTTCACGTAAGTATTATATCAATATGCGGAGAAAAAGCAATGACAGAACCATGATAAGTTGCTTTACATGGGACCGCTTTGGGTGTATCATAGGAAGTGATAGTTTTATTTGCCGTGAGGAGGGTATTTATGAATAAGAACAACGCAGACGTGGGCGGGTGGAGCCTGACCATCCTGTTTCTCATTTTTTTCCCGCCGGTGGGCATCTTCCTGCTCTTTCGCCAGCTCATGGGGTATAACAAGAAGAGTGGGCAGAGGCAGGACCGAAATGCCCAGATGGGAGGCACCGGTCAGTACAATCAGCAGTATGAGTACCACTATGCCGGTGACCCTCAAAAACAGCAGAAGCAGCAGGGCGGTCGAAACGCCGCTCAGGTGAATCTGAAAAACGGCAAAAAGCTCACTATCGCCGGTGGAATTGTTGCCTGCATTTTTGGTTTGGCCACCGTGACCGAGCTGGTGGACATCATTACTTGGGGCGGGTGGAGCTACGCCTTGCCCGGACTGGTCCCCCTCTTTGGCTTTATGGCCGCCGGTCTGGTGATGCTCTACGCCGGAATGTCCCGCACCAAGAAGGGAAAGCGGTTTTCCAAGTATTTGAATCTTATCGGGCGGCGGGAGAGCATTTCCGTAAAAACCCTGGCTGACACCATGGGCCTGTCTGAGAAGAAGGTCTGCGACGACCTGGATGAGATGCTGGACCTGAGGCTGCTCCCCGTGGGGTATCTGGACCGGGCCAACCAGATGCTGGTCCTTACCGACGAAGGGGTGAAGGAGCCGCCCAAGCAAGAGCCGAAGCAGGAGCCGGTCCAGAAGGAGAATGACATCCTCCGGGAAATCCAGGAGGTCAACGACGCCATCCCCGGCCTGGAGATGAGCGCCAAGATCGACCGCATCCGGGAGATTACCGAGAAAATTCTGGACTATCAGAAGAAAAATCCCGGCAAGGACGCGGAGCTGCGGTCCTTCCTGGACTACTATCTGCCCACCACCCTGAAAATTCTGCGCGCCTACGCCCAGCTGGATGCCCAGGGCATCCAGGGGGAGAACATCACCTCGGCCAAGGCCCGTATCGAGGGCATGATGGACAAGGTGGTGGAGGGGTTCGAGAAACAGCTCGACAAGCTCTTTCAGGCCGACAGCCTGGACATCGCCAGCGACGTGCAGGTCTTGGAGCAGATGCTTCAGAAGGACGGCCTCTCCGGGGGAGAGGGCATCAACCTGGGACTGTAAAAGAAAAGCAGACACGCCCTTTTTTGCGTAAAAGAAGGGGCGTTTGGCCCAGTGTGGCCGGGTAGTGCCATCATTTCCTTTCCCTTTTAAGGGAAAAACACCTCAAACCCTTGACAGGATGGGTAAAAGTGAAGTAAGATACTGAGCATATAGAATATGCGTAGATGAGGACGAGTACCTCCCGCACTCCTGCACAGAGAGCCGCCGTTTGGTGAAAGGCGGACAGGGCCGGTTGGGAATATCCCCTCGGAGCGCCCTGCTGAAATCAGTAAGCGGGGACGGCTGGCCCCGTTATCGGCCTTCGAGCGGTCGCCCTATGGGTGGCAACAAGAGTGGTACCGCAGAGGTGTATACCCCTGTCTCTTAACGGAGACAGGGGTTTTTTGATTCGAAACGCGGAGGACAGACCCACAGGAGCGCTTGGAACGGAGCGAGAGTGAAAATCTGGACCGCCGAGCGGGCCAATTTTTACCCGAGACCAAGCGAAAGCGACCCGGACGTACGTCCAAAATCCGTAGCATGACAATACGAATAACAATTTTCATATAAAGGAGACAGCACCCATGGACTACAACAAGACCATCAACCTGCCCCAGACCGACTTCCCCATGCGAGCTGGCCTGCCCAAGCGGGAGCCCGACATGCTTAAGCACTGGGAAGAGCTGGACCTCTACAACGAACTGTTGAAGAAGAACGAGGGCAAGCCTCTTTTCTCTCTCCACGACGGCCCTCCCTTTTCCAACGGCGATCTGCACATGGGCCACGCCCTGAACAAGTCCCTGAAGGACTTCATCGTCCGTGCCGCCGCCATGCGGGGCTATTACACCCCCTATGTCCCCGGCTGGGATAACCACGGTATGCCCATCGAGTCCGCCATCATCAAGAAGAACAAGCTCAACCGCAAGGAGATGAGCGTGCCTGACTTCCGGAACGCCTGCATGGAGTTTGCCAACCACTATATCGACGTTCAGCGGGAGGGCTTCAAGCGCATGGGTGTGGTGGGGGACTGGGAGCATCCCTACAAGACCATGAACCCCTCCTTTGAGGCCGAGGAAGTCAAAATCTTCGGTGAGATGTATAAGAAGGGCTATATCTACAAGGGCAAGAAGCCCGTCTACTGGTGCTACACCGACGAGACCGCTCTGGCCGAGGCCGAGATTGAGTACGGCGACGACCCCTGCACCACCATCTTTGTGAAGTTCCCTGTGAAGGATGACCAGGGCAAACTGGGCCAGTACTGCGATTTGAGCAAGCTCTCCTTCGTCATCTGGACCACCACTCCCTGGACCCTCCCCGGCAACCGGGCCATCAGCCTGAACGCCAATTACAAGTACGTCCTGCTGGAGGTCCCCTGCGGCGAGGTCTATGTCCTGGCCGCCGACCGGGCCGAGGCCGTGTGCAAGGCCGCCGGCATTGACCGGGAGGCCTGTAAGGTCCTGGCTACCCTGCCCGGCTCTGAATTTGAGCTGATGACCGCCATCCATCCCATCCTGCCCGGGGTGGAGTCGGTGATCCTCAACGGCGACCATGTCACCCTGGATGCCGGCTCCGGTTGCGTCCACACCGCCCCCGGCTTCGGCGCCGACGACTACTTCATCTGCCAGGCCTATGACCGGGCTGGCAAGACCAAGATCGGTGTGCCCGTTCCCGTGAACGAGCGGGGCGTGATGACCGACGAGGTTTTTAGCGGGGTCCACATTTCCAAGGCCAACGACTATGTCCTGCCCAAGCTCCGGGAGTGCAACGCCCTTCTGGCCAGCGAGGACATTACCCACTCCTATCCCCACTGCTGGCGGTGTAAGAACCCCATCATCTTCCGGGCCACCCCCCAGTGGTTCTGCTCCGTGGAGGCCTTCAAGGACGCCGCTGTGGCCGCCTGCGACGACGTGCGCTGGCTCCCCAAGTGGGGCAAAGACCGCATGGTCTCAATGATTCGGGAGCGGAACGACTGGTGCATCAGCCGCCAGCGCAAGTGGGGCCTGCCCATCCCCGTGTTCTATTGCGACGAGTGCGGAGAGCCCGTCTGCACCGACGAGACCATTGCCGCCGTGAGCAAGCTCTTTGGTGAGGAAGGCTCCAACGCTTGGTTCCAGAAGACCGCCGCCGAGATTCTCCCCGAGGGCTTTGTCTGCCCCCACTGCGGCAAGGCCCACGGCTTTACCAAGGAGGAGGACACCCTGGACGGCTGGTTTGACTCCGGTTCCTCCCACTACGCCTCCATGAACCGGGACCAGGGTTTCTGGCCCGCCGACGTGTACCTGGAGGGCCTTGACCAGTACCGCGGCTGGTTCCAATCCTCCATGCTCACCGCCGTGGGTGCCCTGGGCAAGGGGGCCCCCTTCAAGCAGTGCCTGACTCACGGCTGGACCGTGGACGGCGAGGGCAGGGCCATGCACAAGTCCCTGGGCAACGGCGTGGACCCCGCCGAGATTTTCAATAAGTACGGTGCCGACCTCCTCCGCCTTTGGGCCGGCTCCGCCGACTACCATGTGGATGTGCGTTGCTCCGACAACATTTTCAAGCAACTCTCCCAGAACTATCTGAAGTTCCGCAACACCGCCCGGTATTGCCTGGGGAATCTGGACGGCTTCGACCCCAACCACCTGGTAAAGCCTGCCGAGATGCTGGAGCTGGACCGCTGGGCGGTCACCAAGCTCAACGAGTTGACAGTCAAGTGCTTCCAGTCCTATGACGACTATGAGTTCCACGGGGTGAGCCACGCCATCAACGACTTCTGCGTGGTGGAGCTGTCCTCCTTCTACCTGGACATCATCAAGGACCGCCTGTACTGTGAGGAACGGGGTGGTCTGAACCGCCGCTCCGCCCAGACCGCCCTCTGGCTCATCCTGGATACCATGACCAAGCTCTTCGCCCCTATCCTGGCCTTTACCTGTGACGAGATTTGGCTGGCCATGCCCCACCGGACCGAGGACGATACCCGCAACGTGCTGTTCAACCAGATGAACCAGCCCTTTGCCGAGTATGCCCTGGACGAAGAGGCCCTGGCAAAGTGGGACGAGGTCATCACCATCCGGGACGCCGTGAACGGCGCTCTGGAGGCCTCCCGCGCTGCCAAGACCATTGGCAAGAGCCTGGAGGCCAAGGTAGCCCTCACCGTCCCTGCCAAGGATGCCTTCCTGGCCGACATGGATGCCCAGACCCTGGCCGACCTGTTCATCGTCTCCCAGGTGGAGCTGACCGTGGGGGAGGCCTTGGCCGTCTCCGTGGCTCCCGCCGACGGCGTGAAGTGCCCCCGCTGCTGGAAGTTCCACGACCATGTGGGCGGGGACGAGCTTTGCCCCCGTTGCCACCACGTTATCAATCAGTAAGAGAAGAAGCCGGCTTTGGAAAGTGAACAGGTCCAGTAAAGACGGACTTGAATTTCTTACGCATCAAAAGGCCGCTATCTCAGTGCGAAGGCACTGAGATAGCGGTCGATTGATTCTATAATCATGAATGCATCCGAATAAAAACAGGAGTGGCGCCGCTGATGCGGCGCCACTTTGCTTAGAATTTCATATTACCCTATGGAAGGGCTTTTTTGTGCTGTCCGTACAAACTGGGCGGTTCAACCCGCGGCGGCCTGTTTTTACAGGTCGAAATCCTTGCCAAACTGAAGGTCGTTCAGGTCAATTCTCCGGGTGGGCTGAGCATCCCCGGCGACAGGGGCGAAGGAGAGGGTATCCTCCTCATCCTCCTCCTTGGGAGGGATGGGCTCCTCCTTCGGGGCGGCATCCTCGTCCTCCTCCATCATCCGGTTCATGCTGGCCTCGATCTCGGCCACTGCGGCGCTGACCGGGTCGGCCTTGGGGGCGGTGGGCTTG
>JAHHSF010000170.1 GCA_020025375.1 Oscillospiraceae bacterium
GCTCACTTACCTCGCGCAGAACCTGGTGGAACACCCCGATCAGGTGTCCGTGAACCAGGTAGACGGCGACAGCGAGACCATTCTGGAGCTCCGCGTCGCCTCCGATGACATGGGCAAGGTGATTGGCCGTCAGGGCCGCATCGCCAAAGAGATCCGGGCGCTCATGCGCTCGGTGGCCCAGCGTCAGGGTGCGCGGGTCAGCGTGGAAATCATCGACTAAAAAACGGCGGGGGTTTCCCTGCCGTTTTTTCTATCATGAAACAGTCCGCTTCCAGGAGGAACACACATGAAAAATCAATTTTTAGAGGCCGGCGAGATCGTCAACACCCACGGTATCCAGGGCGAGATCAAAATCATGCCCTGGACCGATACCCCCGACTTTCTCTGTGACTTCAAGACCCTCTATCTGGATGGAGAGCCTCGGAAGGTCCTCTCCGCCCGGGTGCAAAAAAACTGCGTCCTGGTCCGCCTGGAAGGGGTGAACAACGTAAACGCCGCCATGGTCCTCAAGGGGAAAACGGTCTCCATCGCCCGGGCCGACGCAAAGCTTCCGGAGGGGCGGCATTTTTTGGCTGACCTCATGGGTCTTGAGGTTCGAAACGCCGACACCGACGAGATTCTCGGCATCCTCACCGACGTACTCCCCCTCCCCGCCAACCAGGTTTATGTAGTAAAGGGGGAGCGGGAATATCTCATCCCCGCCGTGGAAGAATTTCTGATAGAGACCAATGTGGAGGGCGGTTACCTTCGGGTCCGCCTGCTGGAGGGTATGTGATGTACCGCATCGACATTATGACCCTCTTTGACGAGACAGTGGGCGATATGATGAATGAGTCCATCCTGGGCCGGGCCCAGGAGCGGGACATCATCCGCATCGAGGCCCATCAGATTCGGGACTTCACCCTGAACAAGCAGAAGCAGGTGGACAACTACCCCTACGGCGGCGGCCACGGCGCAGTGATGCAGGCCGATCCCCTCTACCAGTGCTGGAAGCATATCGTGGACACCCACGGCCCCGGCCATACTATTTTCATGTCCCCCGCCGGCAAGACCTTTCACCAGGCCCGTGCCAAGGATCTCTCCACCCAGGAGGATCACCTCATTCTGGTCTGCGGCCATTATGAGGGCATCGACGAGCGGTTCATTGAGGAATGCGTGGATGAGGAGATCTCCCTGGGGGACTTCGTCCTCACCGGCGGGGAGCTGGCCGCCATGGTGGTAGCCGACGCGGTGGCCCGGCTGATCCCCGGCGTTCTCTCTGACCCCGAGTGTTTCGAGGAGGAGAGCCACTGGAACGGTCTGCTGGAATACCCCCAGTACTCCCGCCCCGAGATCTGGCACGACCGGGCAGTCCCCTCCATTCTCCTCTCCGGCCACCACGCCAACATCAAAAAGTGGCGGCGGAAGCAGGCTATCCTCCGCACCTGGCGGCGGCGGCCCGATATGTATGCGAAGCTGGACCTCTCCTCCAAGTCCGACCAAAAGCTCTTGAAAGAACTGCGGGAAGAGGCCCCGGATTTTCATTGACTTTTTTTATTTTGCCAGTATAATGTAATTACGAATATTACATTGGGAGATTTTTTCTATGGGATACAAAATTGTAGTGGACAGCTGTTGTGACCTCACCTCCTCCATGGCCCGCAATCCAGTCTTTGTGAAGGTCCCTCTCACCATCGACGTGGGCGGAAAGCTCTATGTGGATGACGACAGCTTTCAGCAGAGCGACCTGCTCTGGAACATGAAGCGGTGTCCCACCGCTCCGCAGACCGCCTGCCCCTCTCCCGCCCAGTACATGGACGCCTTTGGAGACGGGACCGACGACATCTATGTGGTCACCCTCTCTGCCCTCCTCTCCGGCTCCCACAACCTGGCGGTCCGTGCCAAGGACATCTGGGCTGAGGAGTACCCCGATGCCAACATCCACATCTTCAACTCTTGCTCCGCCTCTGCCGGACAGGTGCGTATCGCCCTGGAGATCGCCCAGCTGGCCGCTCAGGGTCTCTCCTTCCATCAGGTGGTCAAGGCGGTGGACCATTTCATCTCCCGGATGAACACCCTTTTCGTCCTGGAGTCCCTGGAAAATCTGCGGAAGAACGGCCGGCTCACCCGGTTCCAGTCCATTGTCACCGGCACCCTGCGCCTCAAGCTCCTCATGGGTTCCACTCCTGAGGGGGAGATTTGCAAGCGGGGCCAGGCCCTGAG
>JAHHSF010000171.1 GCA_020025375.1 Oscillospiraceae bacterium
GCCGAAGGGGGTGAGGGGTGCCAGCTGAGAAAGGACCCAGCCGTAGCCGCTGTCGGCTTTCAGACGTTCGGACAGAATCATTGGACACACTCCTTTACGTTCACCACCGGGACAGAAAGGTTGGCCCGGAGGGCGGCGAGGAAATCCTCTTCATGGTAGTGGTGGCCGTAGGCCGACCATGGGTTGGCGGCCACGGCGGCAATGTCGATGGTGCGACGGATGAGGAAGCGGCCTCCTCGGCGGAAGAAGGTGGCGGTGGAGGCCCGGTCGCAGAGGAAGTGGGTGGCGTCGGGCACAGCCAGGGTGAGGGGGGAGCCTCTCCGGGAAAGTGTTTTCAGCAGAGGCGTGGTCACCCCCCCGTCCATCCAGAGGACACAGTCCTGCCGGGGCAGGGCGTTCCAGTTGGGGAGATCGGCCTCGTTGTGCTCCAGGGGGAGGGGTTCCCCGTCGGGGGTGAAGAGAGCGAAGCGGTCGTTGAGCGCTTCCAGCCGCTGGGCCAGCTTCCCGGCGGGGTTTGGGGTGGCAAAGAGGGAGCAGACGTGGACGGTCTCGGCCACCGCTTTTTCCATGGAGGGGTCCAGGGAGGCCCCCACGCAGAGAATGGCGCAACTCTCCTTCCCGGCCCCGGCCAGGGATTTCCGGCCCGCCGCTCCGTCGATGAGGATACGCTCTGCCCCCAGGTCGGTGAACTGTTTGCACAGAGGTCCCAGCTGGGCCACTGCCGAAGGGCCGGCCAGCTGAATATACCCATCGGACAGGGCCCGGAAGACACCCACTACCCCCAGGGGGGTGAAACAGTCGGTGATGTCGGAAACCTCCACCGTCACATCGCACAGGGGGAGCAGCCCCCTGGCAGTACCGAAGAGGGTGCCCTTGGTCACCCAGATTTCGGGTTTTTCCGTGCCGGTGACCAGGTCGGTGGTCTCCCCATCCCGGCCTACGGATGTCAGGGCGATGGGGGTACCCTCCAATTCTCTGATGAGACGGCACATAGTTGTGGTTTTGCCGGCGTTTTTGCACAGGCCAATCACGGCCACAATGCTGTGGTCGCCGATGTGTTCCAGTAACATGGCAGGCCCTCCTTTTTCCCCCATCTTATCCTAAGAAAATGCGCCTGTCAATGGAGACAGGCGCAGAAAGAGAGGAAAAAGGGTCAAAGACCAAGGGCCTTTTCCAACGCGGAGGCCTTTTCCTCCACAAAGCCAAAATCCACATGAGGGTTGTAGAGGGCTTCCAGCCGGTCGTGGAAAGCCTTGGCCTGGGCCAGAGAGGCGATGGCCTCCTCGGTGAGGGCGGTGGCCACCTTTCTGGCGAAGCGAAGCCGGGGCCGGACCCGGCGCAAAAGCTCCTGATCCACCGCAGCGTCCACCCGAATCCGCCGGTGGACCTTTCCGGGGTAGGGGAGCTCCGGGGTGGAGGTGACGAAGCCAAGTCCAAGTCCGGGAAAGAGCAGGTGGGCAATCCGGTCCGGGGTCATGGGGTCCATGCAGGCTACCCCATCGTGCCCTGCCGCCGTGGCCGCGGTCAGCAGGGAGGAGAGAAGAGAATTTCCCAGGCCATAGCTGTCCTCAAGTTCATAGACCTGTCTGCATAAGGCGGACACAGTCTCCCACCGGGCCACCCGGCCCTGACAGGTGAGGGCGGTGAGAAAACGCTGCTCCACCTTCCCGGAGCTGCCGCTTTCCCGCCGGAAATGCCGGGCGGCGATGCCACGGGCCCGGCGGTCCAGCTTTTCGGAAAGGGAATCGGTCAGCAGGAGAGAGCGGCAGTCAAAAGCGATGTCCCCGGCGGCGGAGAGACAGCGGTAGGCTCTGGGATAGCAGGCTTTATACTTCGAGAACAGCTCGGACAGCTCCTCCTTGACCGGCTGGAGCCCCTTCTGGTCGTAGGCCTGGCCCAGATTCAAATAGTGGTGGGCCACCCCCGGCAGAGTGGGCTCAATGACGTGGGGAGCGGTACCGTCCACAATGACGGCGTTCTGCTCCGGGAGCAAAATGGCGTCCAGGGAGTCTGGGTCTCCGGAACAATAGATGTATTCCACCGGCTGACACTTCTCTTCTGCCGCTTCCGCCTCAAGCATTCACTTATTACTCCTGATT
>JAHHSF010000172.1 GCA_020025375.1 Oscillospiraceae bacterium
GGCCGGCCACCAGGGAGAGGATACCAAGGGTGCCAAAGTCCATGGGGCGGCTGGTCAGCTCCTGCAACAGGGCGGCGGGGTTGGCGGTGGAGAAGTAGCTCCCAGCAAAAAAGACCAGCAGGGCCGCGGCCACCCCGGATAGGGTGCAGAGGGCGACGCGCCCCGCGGACAGGCGGGGGGCCTCCGCCTGGGGGGGCTCCTGGCTCTTGGCCTGCTCCAGCTTGCCCTCGGCCAGCTTTTTCTCCTCGGCCAAAGCCCCCAGGGCCCGCAGGTCCCCTTGGGCGGCCAGCAGTTTTTCCTTCTCGGGGAGGTTCTGGAAGAGTTGGGAGGCCTCCTGATATTCCGCCTTGGCGGCCTGGTAATCCTCGTAGGCCTCCTTGTACTGAAGCCACTTCTTCTGCTCGGCCAGGGCCCTGTGGGCAGCCTTTTCTTGCTCCAACCGGGCCTTTTCGGCTTTCAGCAGATCCAGGTCCCGGAGACCCTCCTCCTGCTGGCCTCTGGCCCGGGCAAAGCGGGCCAACAGCTCGGTTTCGGCCTGAATCTCCTCCTCCAGCTTGGGGATCAGGCCGAGCTTATTGTGCTTGCGGCGGTTTTGCCAGTCCTTGAGCTGGCGCTCCACCTGGGAGAAGCTGACCTCCTCCAGCCCGGAGGAGAGAAGCCCGGAGATGCGCTTTTCCAAGGCGGGGGAGCCAGCCACGGGGAGGGCGGCCTGGCCCATGAAGGCGGAGCGCTCAAAGACCTCCCGCTCCGCCCCGATGAGGAGGGGACCGGCGGTGTCGGCGGTCAGCTCAGGGATGGGCTCTCCAGTGTGGGCATCCACGGCGGCGAAGGCCCCGAAGGGACTCGCCCCCTTGGCTGTCCGGCGGAGGTAGACCTCCCGGCCGTTCCATTCCAGGGCCATGACCCCCTCCATGGGGGCGCCGGACCAGGGGGAGTAGCGGTTCTTCTCGGCCAAAAAGCCGGTCTTGTCCCGCTGGTTGGTGGGAATGCCGTAGAGCATGGCCCGCAAAAAAGCGGACCAGGTGGACTTGCCCCCTTCGTTGGGGGCCTGGATGACGTTGAGACCCTCCCCCAGGGAGAGGGTGGCCCTGTCCAGCTTGCCAAAGGTGGCGTTCATCTTTTTGATCTTCATGGACGGCAGTCCTCCCCTCTCTCCAGTGCGGCCAGACCGAAGCGGAGGGCCAGTTCGGCCTGGGGGCTGCCGGCGGCAGGATGGCAGGCCATGGCCCGGAGGAAGGCCCCGGTGAGGGTGTCCTCCTGGGCTTGCCGGTCCCGGTCGATGTTGGGCCGGGTACGGTCCACCAGGCGCAGGGCGTAGACCCGGTTGGACAGCTTGCGGCGCAATAGGTCCAGGTCGGGGGCAGCGTCGCAGGGACCGGTGAGGATGAGCTTCACGCAGTCTTTGGGGGACTGGAGGATAAGGGCGCGCTCGGCGGCCTCCAGGGGGGAAAATTCCGAAACGTCCACTTCAACCTCTAAGTACCGACGCTGGGCCAGGGGCCGAAATTCAGCGGTGACTGAGTCCTGTTCCAGATGGACCAGGAGACAGCCCCGGTCCCCCAGCTCGTCAAAGCCCCGGCCCTCGGGACAGCCGGGGTAGGCCCAGGCGGTGCCCCCGGTCTTTTGCAGGCCGCTGGGGGTGTGGATGTGGCCCAGGGCCAGGTAGTTCAAATGGGTTTCCATCAGGGTGCTTTGGGTCATGGGCGCGTAAAGAGAGTTGCCTTGGCACACATCGGCGTGCGCGATACCAATGTGCAGCAGGCCGTCCTTGGGGGCGGAGAAGCCCTTCCAAAGGTCGTTTTCCACCCGGGAATGGGTGAAGCCCACCCCATGGACCACACAGCCCAGCTCCGGGAAGGGCATGGAATTCACAGTTTCCGTGGTAAAAATGGTCACATTCTCCGGCCAGACCAGGGTGGCGTAGGG
>JAHHSF010000173.1 GCA_020025375.1 Oscillospiraceae bacterium
TCACCGGTCAGACCGTGTGGGACGCTCTGGAGAACGGCGTGGCCGGCTATCCCGAGACCAACGGCAAGTTCCCCCAAGTCTCCGGTCTGAAGTATACCTTTGACGGTTCCAAGCCCGCCGGGGAGCGGCTGGTCTCCGTGACCATGGCCGACGGCTCCGAGCTGGATCTGGAGAAGTGGTACACCCTGGCCTGCAACGACTTTATGTGCGGCGGCGGCGACGGCTACACCATGTTCAACGTTCTCAACCCCGAGAACGGCGACGGAAACCACGAGACCGCCGCCCAGGACCTGCCCGGCTGTAAGCTGGTCTACCGCACCAACGATTACTACCGCACCATCGTCAGTGAGTATATCAAGGAGCTGGGCAAGATTGCCCCTCAAAATGAGGGCCGTATCACCATCCTCAACCCCCAGGAGAACGACCAGAAGTTCAACTAAGGCTGCGAAAAGCGCACAATAAAACAGGCGGGGATCGGCTGCACGCCGGTCCCCGCCTGTTTTTCGGCGCTACCCCGCCATGAAGAGTTTTCCCATAAAGCGAGTGAAGACCCCGCCCAGGGTGAGGCGCTCCACAGCCTCGTCGGCCACGATGGGAACGACGGCCTGCTCCACCCCATCCAGGTAGACGGTCATGGAGCCCAGCTTTTGGCCCTTTTCCACCGGGGCTTCCACCTGGTCGGTGAGCTGGACCGAAGTCGTGACCTTATCCAAATCGGTCTTGTCCACCAGAATCCGGCCCCCATCCTGAAGAATAGGCTGAACCACCGGGTCCACGCCCAGGGCAACCTCGATGGGCGGCAGGGCCTGGCCGGGCCGGGCGTCCACCAGGGTGTAATTGGCAAAGCCAAAGGTGAGGAGGGACTTGGCTGTCTCAAACCGGGCCTCGGAGGTGGGGGCATGGAGGACCACGGCGATAAGCTCCATCCCATCCCGCTCTGCCGTGGCCGACAGGCAGAAGAGGGCGGAGGCGGTGAAGCCGGTCTTAAGGCCCGTGGCCCCATCGTAGAAACGGATGAGCTTGTTGGTGTTGGCCAACTGGAATTGGCCGTCCCGGACGGAGTCCATCCAGATGGTGGTAAATTCCCGGATGCCCTGGTGGCGTATCAGCTCCCGGCTCATGAGGGCGACATCGTAGGCCGAGGTGAGGTGGTCTGGGTCGGGCAGACCGGTGCAGTTGCGGAAGGTGGTGTCCTTCATTCCCAGCTGGGCGGCCCGCTCGTTCATCTGGGCGACGAAGGAGGACTCGCTCCCGGCGATGTGTTCGGCCAGGGCCACGGCGGCATCGTTGGCTGAGGCTACCGCCACCGATTTGAGCAGGTCGTGGACCGACATCTGCTCCCCCTCTTTGAGGTAAATCTGACTGCCCCCCATGGAGCAGGCGTGGGCCGAGGCCTGGACCGTGTCCTCCATGGAGATGCGGCCGGAATCCACGGCCTCCATCACCAGGAGCATGGTCATGATCTTTGTGACGCTGGCCGGCTCGTAGCGGTCGTGGGCGGACTGCTCGTAGAGGATTGCCCCGGTCTCCTTTTCCATAAGGAGGGCGGAGGGGACCTCCACCGAGGGTTCGCCGGTGATGGCCCCGGCGGGGAAAACGCAGAGTGTCAGCGCCAGAAGAGCGCAAAAAAATCGTTTCACAGCAAAAACCCTTTCTTCCTTTTCAGGTTATACTCAGAATGTGTTTTTCCTGGGATTTTAACCGTGGGAGTGGATGGAAAAAGACGAGACCAGCCGCACCCATTCTATGAACAGGTCCAGTAAAAACGGACAGTGACAAAAGACCCCCTGATGTAGGAAAATTGAACTGCCCCATTTTGTGCGGACAGTACAAAAAAGCCCCCTGGCAGGGTAATATGAAGTTTTAAGCGGAGTGGCGCAGCGTCAGCGGCGC
>JAHHSF010000174.1 GCA_020025375.1 Oscillospiraceae bacterium
ACTTACGGATGCCCAGCTTGGCGATAATGGCACGATAGCGCTCAATGTCCTTGGCCATCAGGTAGTCCAGCATCTTGCGGCGCTTACCGACCATCTTCAGCAGGCCACGGCGGGAATGGTTGTCCTGCTTGTGGACCTTCAGGTGCTCAGTGAGCTCGTTGATGCGGGCGGTCAAAATGGCAATCTGGACCTCGGGAGAACCGGTGTCGGTCTCGTGGGTACGGTTGGCCGCAATGACAGCGGTCTTGTCTTCCTTACGGATCATGTGTGTTTCCACCTTTCGATTATTTTCCCTTTGGGCTGAGTAACGGGCGGGTGGAGCCGACGGTGAACGCCGCTGCTTTCCCCGAAACTAAGCGGAAGGGCCGCACGAAGTGCCCTAATAAGTTATCATAATTTCATGGAAAAGGCAAGCATATTTTACCCTTTTTTCTTATTTTATAATGTATAACAAAATATAGCGGCCACGCCCTCGGCGAGACCGCTATATTTCGTATCGTTTAAGCCACACCCAGAACGTGGAGCATGAGGGAGACCCCCATTACCACGACCGCCCAACTAATGCAGTAAGTACGCACTTGCATGTTCTGTCTCCTCCTTATTTTGATGTTGTCTTTATTCTATCCAACATCCAGTCCCTTAAACCGGACTTTATAATATCCCGTTTCCGGACTTTTGTTTGATAGAACTTTTGTTTGATAAAAATATACAACATTCGTTCGAGTTTGTCAAGAGAAAAATAGAACATTTTTTCGATTGCTGCTTCCCGACAGAAGAAATATAACCACGCCCGGCGAAAAGCGGTAAAAGGAAAGTAGACACTCACACTTGTGTGAGTGTCTACTTTCATTACTCCTCGTCCAGCTTGAGGACGGCCATGAAAGCCTCGGTGGGAATCTGGACGGTGCCCAGGGAGCGCATCTTCTTTTTACCTTCCTTCTGCTTCTCCAACAGCTTCTTCTTCCGGGTAATGTCGCCGCCGTAGCACTTGGCGAGCACGTCCTTACGCATGGCCTTGACGGTCTCCCGGGCAATGACCTTGCCGCCGATGGCGGCCTGGACGGGGACCTCAAAGAGCTGGCGGGGGATGTTCTCTTTCAGCTTCTCGCACAGCCTCCTCGCCCGGGCGTAGGCCTTGTCCCGATGGGCGATAAAGGAGAGGGCGTCCACCTGGTCGCCGTTGAGAAGCATATCCACCTTCACCAGGTCGGAGGTCTGATACTTCTCCAGCTCATAGTCCAGGGAGGCATAACCTTTGGTCCGGGCCTTCAAGGTGTCGAAGAAATCGTAGATAATCTCGTTGAGGGGCATAGAGTAGTGAAGCTCCACCAGGTTGGTATCCAGATACTGCATGTCCTTGAACTCGGCCCGCCGCTCCTGGCACATGGGCATGATGTTGCCCACATAGTCCGGGGGCGAGATAATGGAGACCTTGGCGTAAGGCTCCTTGGCCTCCTCAATGAGGCCGGGGTCGGGGTAGTTGTGGGGGTTATCCACGTGGACCACCTCACCGTCGGTCTTGGTAATCTCATAGATGACCGAGGGGAGGGTGGTGATGAGGTCAAGGTCGAACTCCCGCTCCAAACGCTCCTGGATGATCTCCATATGGAGCATCCCAAGAAACCCGCAACGAAAACCGAAGCCCAAGGCCACGGAGGATTCCGGCTCGAAGGAGAGGGAGGCGTCGTTGAGCTGGAGCTTCTCCAGGGCGTCCCGCAGGTCGGGGTACTTGGAGCCGTCCTCGGTGTAAACGCCGCAGTAGACCATGGGCCGGGCGGGACGGTAGCCGGGGAGGGCTTCCGTGGCGGGCCGGGCGGCCTCGGTGA
>JAHHSF010000175.1 GCA_020025375.1 Oscillospiraceae bacterium
GAATATATCAAGCGGGGGGAGGCCTACGACCCCGAGCGGTTTGAGACCGTCATCTCCGACTTCTACGCTCAGGTGGCCCAGGCCCTGGAGGGCACCGGGGTCCGCCTGGCGGTGGTCTGGGACCCGGAGACGGCCGCTCTTACCGGCCAGACCCAGGCCGGTATCGAGACGGCCGGGGCCGTCCCGGTGACCCTGGATGAGAACGGAGACTACCTCTGGCCGGAGACCGCCGGTATTGAGGTCGCTCAGATACCTTGACAGTGGGTTGTGGTTTTTTTAACAGGATTGTAGCACATTTAACATACTTTGCCCTTGAAAATCGGGAAAATTTTGTTTAGAATAGATAATATACCTTTGTAATTTTCCCAATGTGTGAACGGGAAAAGAGGAACCAAGTGAAAGGCGGTGAGATCATGTCACTGGAAGCCATCAAGCAAGTGACCGAGACCGAAGAGCAGGCGAAGGCCGCTCTGGCGGAGGCTCAAGCCGCGGCCAAAAAGACTGTGGCCGACGCCCAAAAGGCAGGAGAGGAAAAGTTGGCGGCCGCCCTGGCCGCCGCCGAGGGAGAGGCCAAGGCCGAGCTGGAGCGGGCCGAGGCCCGGGCCGCTGAAAAGGCCGTCCTGGCCCAGGCCGAGACCCAGAAGGCCTGTGAGGCCATGAAGACCAAGGCCGAAGGCCGTCTGACCCAGGCGGTGGACTTCATTGTGGAAAGGGTAGTGGGGAACTGATGGCCATTGTCAGAATGAAGCGTCTGCGGGTCATCGCCCTGGCCAGCCAGCGGGATGAGCTCCTCGCCCGCCTGCTCCACGCCGGCTGTGTGGAGCTTTCCGAGCCCCAGGCAGAGTTGGACGACCCTCAGTGGACCGCCCTCCTCCGCCGGAGCGAGAGCGCCTTGGTCGCCGTCCGGCAGGAGTTGGCCCGGGTCAACACCGCCCTGCAGACCCTGAACAGGTACGCCCCGGAAAAGAAGGGGCTCTTTATCCCCAGGAAGGCCATTCAGGAGGGGGACTTTTTAAGCAGCGAGGCCTTGGCCCTCTCCCTGGAGCACGCCGAGGCCATCCTCTCCCGGGAGCGGGAGCGGGACGCCGTCCTGGCCGAAGAGACCCGCCTGACGGCCAAGAAGGCCGCCTTACAGCCTTGGGCGGCCCTGGATGCCGACCTTGGGATGACCTCCACCAAGAGCGTGGAGATCGCCTTTATGACCTGCCCCGCCGGGGTGGAGTTGGAGGTCCTGGTTGCCCGGCTGGCCGCAGAGGCTCCCGGTTCTCAGATCATCCCGGCCTCCACGGACAAGGAACTCCACTACTTCCTCTACCTCTGCCATAAGAGCCAGGGCGAGGCGGGAGCCGCCGTCCTAAAGGAGTTTGGGGCGGCCCCCGCCCCCCTCAAGGGCTTTGTGGGTACCGCCATCGACAACATCGCCGCAGTGAACCGGGAGCTGGAGTCCCTCGCCGCCCGGGCGGGGGAGCTGGCGGAGGAGATTCGGGCTATGGCGGATTGCCGCCACGACCTGGAGATCTGCACCGACCGCCTCCGCCAGGAGGAGGCCAAGCAGGCCGCCGCCCAGCGGTCCCTCACCAACGACACCATTCTCTTTTTTACCGGCTGGGTCCCAGAGGAAGAGGAACAGAACGCGCTCCGGGAGCTGGAGAAATTCCCCTGTGCCTGGGAGACCGCCGTCCCCACCCCCGAGGAGTATCAGGAGGTGCCGGTGAAGCTGAAGAACGGTCCCCTTACCAGCCCCTTGAACATGGTTACCGAGATGTACTCCCTCCCCGCCTACGACGGAGT
>JAHHSF010000176.1 GCA_020025375.1 Oscillospiraceae bacterium
CACCCACCCTGATGTCCCCCACCAGGACGGCTCCCGCCCCAAGGATGCAGTGGTTCCCAATCTTGGGGGCCGCCCCATCCACCTCCCCAATGGTGACGTTCTGATAGATGCGGCACCTCTCCCCGATAACGGCGTACCGGGAGATATAGACCCCATGGAGCCCATGGGGCAGGGAGGGTATCCCCTTGATGACGGCACCGGGACCCACATAGCCCCCATGCTTTTGGGCCAGACGGCCCAGCCGCAGGGTATACAGGCTCCGGAGCCACTTGCTTTGCACCGCCTCCCGTTTGCGAAAGAGCCGCCAAAAGCCCCCCAGGTCGTCTCCCCGGGACCAGTCGATGCACCGTTCCCGCAGGCTCATGGTGCTCCCCCTTCCTTCCAGTGGTCGTGGTACTCCTCCAGGGTCCAGCCGTGCTCCGCCATGATTTCTGCGTGGGGGACCCCCACATAGCGAAAGTGCCATGGCTCATGGGCGATGCCGGTGATCGCCTCCTTCCCGGCGGGGTAGCGCTCCACAAACCCATAGGCCGCCGCCCGCTCCCGGAAGGTTTGACAGATGCCTGTATAGGGAAAGTCCGGGCGTATGAAGTCGATATGCTCCTTTGTCAGACCCAGGTCAATGGCAAGGCCGGTCTGATGCTCACTGTGGCCGGGCCGGGCCACGAATTTCGCGGTGAATTCCGGGCCGTTTTCCCGGAGTGATTGGGTGTAGAGGGCGGTCTGTTCCGCCATGGAGCGCCAGCCGCTCACCGGGGTGATAGCGGCCCAGCCGTCCAGTTCGTTCATGAGGCGGTTCAACGCCTCCGCCGCCGTCCGGTCCAGGAGGACAGGACTCCCCGGCCGGACGGGGACCAGGGTCTCCGCCGCGGCGTCCTGCGTCAGGCCGTACTGGGCGTTGACCAAGACCAGATCGCCGTTGAAAACGGGCTTCTTTTCCAAAGAAAGCTGTCTCATTCCGCTACCCCCAATTCGATGACCCGGGTGACCACCTCTTCCAAGGAGAGCCCCGCCGCCTTCATCATGTTGGGGTAGCGGCTGTGGGCGGTAAAGCCGGGAATGGTATTGACCTCGTTGAAGAGGATACGGCCCGAGGGCTCCAGAAACAGGTCCACCCGGGCGAAGCCCCGGCACCCCAAGGCCCTGTAAATAATCCTGGCCGCCGCCTTGACCTCCTCCGCCTTTTCCTTGGGGATTCGGGCCGGAACGTGGATCGCGGAGGTCTTGAGGGTGTACTTCTCGGTAAAGTCAAAGAAGCCGCCGGAGAGCTCAATCTCGTCCACCTCCCCCACGGTAAGGGCTTCGTTTCCCAGCACGGCGCACCCCACCTCGAAGCCGGAGATGGCCTCCTCCAAAATCACCTCGTCGTCATATCGAAGAGCCAGAGCCACGGCGGCGGGAAGCTGTTCCGGCCCCGTGGCCCTGGTAATACCATAGGAGGACCCGGCCTTCACCGGCTTTACAAACAGAGGATAGCCCAGCTTCTCCCCCAAGGCCGCGGCCTCCTTCTCCTGCCCCCGTTTTAGTCCCCTTGAGGCCGGCACAGCCACCCCGGCGGCCTGGGCCAGCTTGTGGGCCCGGTCCTTGTCCATACACAGGGCAGAGGCCAGCACCCCACACCCCACCACCGGGATTCCCGCCAGCTGAAAAAGCCCCTGGACCGTGCCATCCTCCCCATTCTGTCCGTGGAGGACGGGGAAGGCGGCATCCAGCAGAATCTGTTCCACACCCTTTTCCCCAAAGACCAGCAGGGCCCGCTCCCC
>JAHHSF010000177.1 GCA_020025375.1 Oscillospiraceae bacterium
CCGAGATTGCCGACCTGGTGGAGGTCTACCTGAAAAGCGAAGGCTTTGAGGTGGTCAAATGCGGGAACGGCACCGATGCCTTGGCGGCCTTGCGCCATGACGAGGTGGACCTGGCCCTTCTGGATGTGATGCTTCCCGACATCTCCGGGTTCACCCTCTGCGGAGAGATTCGGAAGCAGTACCGTTTTCCTGTTATTATGTTAACCGCAAAGACGGAGGACATGGATAAAATCACCGGCCTCACCATTGGGGCGGACGACTATATCACCAAGCCCTTCAATCCCCTGGAACTCATGGCCCGGGTAAAGGCCCAGCTCCGCCGTTTCACCCGGTACAACGAGGCGGAGAAGCCCTCTGCCGACCTTATCGACTTTAACGGCCTGGTAGTGAATAAGGCCACCCACGAGGCCAAGCTCTACGACCGGAATCTGGGGCTCACGCCGCTGGAATTTGATATTTTGTGGCTTTTGGCCTCCAACCGGGGGCAGGTCATCTCCGCCGAGCGGCTCTTTGAGAGCGTGTGGGGGGAGAAGTATTTGGACCGGAACAATACCGTCATGGTCCACATCCGCCGCCTGCGGGAAAAGATGGGGGAGCCCTCCCGGAATCCCAAATTTATCAAGACCGTGTGGGGCGTGGGGTATAAGATCGACTGATTGCAAAATTTTGCGCAAAAAAAGGTTGACAAATTTATGGCGCTTTGGTATACTAACTCTTGCCCTGCAATAGCGGGGCCAATTTGGCGGCGTAGCTCAGTTGGCTAGAGCATGCGGTTCATACCCGCAGGGTCACCGGTTCGAATCCAGTCGCCGCTACCAAACCCAAGGGCGACCGGGTCGTCGCCTTTGGGTCCCTTCGGGAAAGACCCCGCAGAGAAACGGCGCGTTGGTCAAACGGTTAAGACACCGCCCTTTCACGGCGGTAATACGGGTTCGATTCCCGTACGCGTCACCATCCCTTTTTGGGAATACCAGACATATGGAGGCATAGCTCAGCTGGTAGAGCGCTCGCCTCACACGCGAGAGGTCACAGATTCGAGTTCTGTTGTCTCCACCAAAAAAAGTCCTGAAATCGTAAGATTTCAGGACTTTTTTTGTCTGCGGCCGGGACTTTGAGGCTGTGTGGAACAGGGGGGGCGGCACCCCGGCTCTGTGAAGAGGTGAGATGCAGCCCCGGCTCCGTTCCACAGACAAAACGCCCCGGCAGAAACGGATGACGGGAAGGGCGGTCTTGCCGGAATAGAGCTACTCCACATTGCCACGGATCTGGCTGTGGCGAAGGAGAAAGAGCTCCATCAGGCTCGAAGTTCCGGATGCTTCTCCAGCCATTTGGCGGCGTATGAGCAGGTGGCAGTGGCCTTCTTGCCCTGGGCGGCCAGCTCCTTGGCGGCGGCCTCCATCAGCTGGCCTGCCACGCCCTGGCCCCGCAGGGAGTCGTCCACAAACGTGCGAGTGAAGCAGACGGTGTCCGGTCCCTGGCTGGGGAAGAGGAGCTCGGCGATAAGCTTTCCGTCCTCGTCGTTCGCAAAAATGCGGTTTTCGGTGATGTGAAAGTCCATAATAGAATCCTCCTCTTAATGATTGAGCAGAGCGGCGGCCGCTGTGCCTACAAGATTGGTGTTCTCCGGCTTTAAAAAGCGGTAGTGCAGTCCCAACCGCTTCCCGGCAAATTCAGCCAGCAAGGCCTCTAAGTGAGGCCGCAGGAGCTTGCTTTTGTAAAAGGT
>JAHHSF010000178.1 GCA_020025375.1 Oscillospiraceae bacterium
GGCCCGGAGAAGGCCGCCGAGGCCTGCGGCGTGGGGTTGCCCACCCTGCGGGACATTGCCGCCGAGCTCCAGAAGCCCGGCCGGGACCCCCGTGACGAGCTCCCCCGCCCCATCCTTCGCACCGACGTGATGGAGATGAAGGATCTCCTCCCCGGCATGGAGCTTACCGGCACGGTGCGCAACGTCATTGACTTCGGTGTGTTTGTTGACATCGGCGTCCACCAGGACGGCCTGGTCCACATCTCCCAGCTGGGCGATCGGCGGGTCCGCCACCCCAGCGAGGTCTGTGCGGTGGGGGACATCGTCACCGTCTGGGTCCTGGAAGTGGACGAGAAGAAAAAGCGCATCAGCCTCACCATGAAAAAGCCCAAGCAGGCCGAAAATTAAGGCAAACCGTCTCTTTGCAACCTGAGGTCGCGCAGATTTTTGCCTTTGAACCCCCGGTTGGTCTGCCATATCAGAGGCAGCCTGTGCGCCATGATACCTGAAAAACGAAAGAAGTGAGAACCTTTGATCCTGAGCTTTGACCAGGTGGGAGAGATTCTGGACGACCTGTATGAGACCTTCCCTGAAGCCCTCTTTGACGGCCTCAACGGCGGGATTTCCCTCCTTCCGGACCTAAAGACAGACCCCCAGTTGCCGGGGCGCACCATGTACCTCATGGGAGCCTACTGCCACGACATGATGGGGCGGTATATTCAGCTCTATTACGGCTCCTTTGCCGCTCTGGCAAAGGAAGAACATTGGACAGCGGAGGACTGGAAGAAGGAGCTTTATGAAACCCTTTCCCATGAACTGACCCACCACATGGAGGGTCTGGCCGGACTAAGAGGTCTGGAACAGAAAGACGAGGAACAAATCGCCCAATGGAAGGCTGAGAACGACCTGGAGGCGGAAAAGGAGAATGAAAATGACAAGTAAACACTCCAAATTCGGCTCCAAGTGGGGCTTTATCCTGGCCGCGGTCGGCTCGGCAGTGGGCATGGCCAATGTGTGGGGCTTTCCCGCCAAGCTGGGGAGCAATGGGGGCGGCGCCTTTTTGGTGGCCTACCTCATCTTTGTGGTCCTGTTCAGCATCGTGGGCCTGTCCGCCGAGTACGCCATCGGCCGCCGGGCTCGCACCGGCACCCTGGGCTCCTACCAGCTGGCCTGGTCCACCCGGAAGCCTGCCCTTGGCAAGGCAGGCGGTCTTTTGGGCTGGCTCCCCCTGGCGGGCTCTCTGTGCATTGCCCTGGGCTACGCCGTCATCATCGCCTATGTGCTCAAAGCCTTTGTGGAGTCCCTCACCGGGACCCTCATGACGACGGACACCACGGTGTGGTTCGAGTCCTTCTCCCTGGCCGAGTATTCCGTCATACCCTTCCACATCATTGTGGTGGTCGGCACCCTCCTCACGCTTCTGCTGGGGGCCCACAGCATCGAGAAGAGTAACAAGATCATCATGCCCCTCTTCTTCATCATTTTTGCCGTGCTGGCCGTCCGGGTGGCCTTCCTCCCCGGGGCCGCAGAGGGCTACCGCTTCCTTTTCCGCCCCGACTGGTCTTATCTGAAGGACCCCATGACCTGGGTGTGGGCCATGGGGCAGGCCTTCTTTTCCCTGTCCATCACCGGTAGCGGCATGATCGTCTACGGTGCCTACCTCTCCGACGGGGAGGACGTTGTCCATGTGGCGGTGCGCAC
>JAHHSF010000179.1 GCA_020025375.1 Oscillospiraceae bacterium
AGCTAGCCGTTTTCGCCGTGGTGAGCGTGGCCGCCATGGCCCTCATCCGCCCTCTGGCCAAAAAATATCTGATTCCCAAGCCGGAGCCCACCAACGCCGACCGTATCCTAGGCCGGGAGGCCGTGGTAGTGGAGACCATCGACAACCTGACCGCCCAGGGCCGGATCACGGTCTCCGGCATGGAGTGGGCGGCCCGCAGCGAAGGAAACGACCCCATCCCCGCCGGAACCCACGTCACCATTCTGCGCATCGAAGGAGTCAAAGTATTTGTCCGCCCGGCCGCCGTCGCCGGAGAAAAGGAGGTCTGACCATGCCCTACAATCTGATTGAAAATCTGCTCAGCAACGCCATCATCATTATCCTAGTCATTGTTGTCCTGCTCCTGTTGGCCAAGAACATCGTGGTCGTCCAGCAATCCAAGGCCTATGTCATTGAGCGCATGGGGGCCTTTCAGGCCATCTGGAGCGTTGGCATCCATTTTAAGCTCCCCCTCATCGAGCGGGTGGCCAAGGTGGTCTCCCTCAAGGAGCAGGTGGTGGACTTCGCCCCCCAGCCCGTCATCACCAAGGACAACGTTACCATGCAGATCGACACCGTCATCTACTTCCAGATTACCGACCCCAAGCTCTATACCTACGGGGTGGAGCACCCCATGAGTGCCATTGAGAACCTCACCGCCACCACCCTGCGGAACATCATCGGTGAGCTGGAGCTGGACCAGACCCTTACCAGCCGGGACATCATCAACAGCAAGATGCGCACCCTTCTGGACGAGGCCACCGACCCCTGGGGCATCAAGGTGGGCCGCGTGGAGCTGAAGAACATCATCCCGCCCCGTGAGATCCAGGACGCTATGGAAAAGCAGATGAAGGCCGAGCGGGAGCGGCGGGAGTCCATCCTCCAGGCCGAGGGCACCAAACAGAGCCAGATCTTGGTGGCCGAGGGTGAAAAGCAGTCCGCCATCCTCCGGGCCGAGGCCGCCAAGGAGGCCGCCATCAAGAAGGCCGAGGGCGAGAAGGCTGCCCGCATCATGGCCGCCGAAGCCGAGGCCGAGGCCATCACAAAAGTCCAGCAGGCCACCGCCGACGCAATCAAGCTGATCAACGAGGCCAACCCCGGAGAGGGCGTGCTGAAAATCAAGGCTTTGGAAGCCTTCCAAGCCGCCGCCGACGGCAAGGCCACCAAAATCATCGTCCCCTCTGAAATTCAGGGGCTGGCCGGTCTCGCCGCCTCGGCCAAGGCCTTGCTGGAAACCGACGAGGCGCCCAAGCAATAACCATCCTCTCAAACAAGGGGCGGATTTTTGCCCCTCATCTTTAGAAAGGGAAACGAAACTGCATGAAATTTATGCCGGAACGTCGGCTCCTTTGTGAGCTGGGCAAAAAGCTGTGGGAAAAGGGCTTCACCCCCGCCAACGACGGAAATCTGAGCATGAAGGTGGGCCACGACCGCATCCTCATCACCCCCGCCGGGGTGTCCAAGTCCGCCCTCACCCCAGACATGATTGTCCTGGTAGACGGCGGAGGAGAGTCTCTGGATGACGGCTGCCCCTGGGAGACCACCTCGGAAATCGCCCTTCATCTCATGTGCTAC
>JAHHSF010000018.1 GCA_020025375.1 Oscillospiraceae bacterium
GGTGGGGGGCATCCATGGCCGAGCCGGTGAAGTGGAAGCCATGCCGGGTAAAGGCGTCCTCCACGGGCAGGCGGGTGTTGGCATCGTTGGCGGCCAAAGAGGTGCGGCTGTCGAAGCGGCCCTCAAAGCCGCGCTCGTCCAGCTTCAGGAGGGTAAAGGCCACCGAGGTTGCCCCGGAGATCTCGTCGGAGACCGCCATGCCCAGGGCCTCACCCACGTTGTCCCCATGGGGGAAGAGGGCGGCAAGGGAGCCGATGGCGGCGGTAGAGGCGCAGTCGGCAAGAGGCAGGGAGGCCAAGAGCTTCAGAAGGGCGGTGAGGGCGTTGTTGCCCACCTCGGGGGTGGAGGCGTGGCCGCCCACGCCCTTGGCCAGGATGCGGCAGCCGTTCCCCTCGGCGGTGGCCGAGAAGGTGACCCCGGTCTCCTCCGCCGTTTTAGTGAGGGCGGCCCCCACGGCGGGGGCGGTGAGGCCGGCCACCAGGGCCTCCGCCTCGCCGGGGATGACGTTGATGCGGAACCCACCCTCCAGGCTCAGGACCCTGGGAAGGGTATCGGTGGGGGGAAAATCGGCGGAAAAGGTGGGCTTATAGCTCCCCTTTTCGATGTTGATGAGGGGAAAGCTGGCATCGGGGGTGAAGGCGTACTTGGCGTGGGGGTACTTGCCGTAATAGTATTCCAGATCCTCGCTCCCGCTCTCCTCGTCGGTGCCCAGGATGAGCTTGGCGTTGTAGGGCAGGTCCAGCCCCAGGTCCTTGACGCACTTCATGGCCAGCAGGGCGGCCACCACGGGGCCCTTGTCGTCGGCCACGCCACGGCCCGAGAGGATGCCGTCACGCTCCTCCACAGTGTAAGGGTCATGGGCCCAGCCCTTGCCCTCTCCCACCACGTCCAGGTGACCCAGGATGTGGAGGACGGTCTCCTTGTCATTGAGGTCGGCGGTGCCCACATAGTGGTCCACGTTCTCAGCGGTGAAACCCAGCTCCCGGCAGATGGCCAGGGCCTCGTCCAGGCACTTGGCGGGGCCGGGTCCAAAGGGGGCATTCACCCGGGGCTCCTCCCGCACACTGCGGACGGCTACCAGGCGGGTAATGAGGGAAACCAGGCGTTCCCGTTGGGCGGGGTCGTTCCAATAGGCTTCGATGCGAGCCTGCATATCCATAATCAAGTTTCTCCTTCCTGATCTCCCGCCCCGGACAGCTCGCCCAGATATTTGTAGATGGTATAGCGGGAGACTTGCAGATGTTTGGCCACAAAGGGCACGGATTTCCGGTAAGAAAAGGCGTTTTTCTGGTCCAGCAGGGCGATGATGCGGAGCCGGTCCTTCTTGGTGAGGGCGGTTACCGGCTTGCCCACCACGGCCAGACAGTCGTTGAAGAGCTCGGCAATGCCCGCGTCTCCCTGGTAGAGGGCGGATTGGAGATCGGCGTCGGCGCTCATCAGGTCCACCAGGATGCGGTTGGCATAGACCAAAGAGGAGTAGTCGAAGTTGATGCCCAAGGCCAGGTTGTAGTCCTCCCCGATCATGTGGAAGGTGGAGGATTTGATCTGTTGGCCGCTGGGTGTGGTGGCGAAAAGGTTCACAAAGTCGGTGGTGGAGGCCGTCTCGTCCAGATCCCGGGTGGTGCCCATGATGTCCATGGTAGAGCCAACGGTGCGCCCGGAGACGTGCCCGTTGTAGATAGACAGGATGGGGTGGGCGGGGTTCTCCATATCGTGGACCAGTGTTTCGCAGGAGGAGCCAAACATCTCAGCGATGCCCCGGGCAGTGCGGTCCAAAAATTCAAAGGCCTCTTCACGGGTCATGGCGGGGCTCCCCCTTTCTCTTTCGATTCCTATGCTTATATCTTACTGGGTCTAGGTGAAAAAAGCAAGTTTTTTCCTGCAAAAAGCCCCGCTGTCCACAGTTGGTGGACGGCGGGGCGCTAGCGATAGGGGGCCGAAATCACATCCCCATGACAAAAAGGTTGCTGTCGTTCACAAAATTATCCACGCTGTACAGGACCAGGACCCGGTCGATGCGGTTCTGCTCCACATACTGGGCCACCGAGGCCTTGTAGTACCGCAGGTCCATGTAGTGGACTTCGGCGAAATTCTGGGTGAGGAAGGGGGCCAGCGTGTCTGAAAAGGAGTCACGAATGACCAAGAGCCTCCCCTCGGCCCCGGGCTTTTCGCTGTTCACGATGCACAGGGGCTGGTTGCCCCCCAGGAAGAAGGGGTACTTGTCCTTTTGCTCCAGCTTGTCGTAGTTATAGAGCTTGCCCTCGGTGGGGGTGCCATCGAAGAAATTGGTGACGGTCACGTCCTCGTCGGAGACGGCAATGTCCATGGCGTCGGGGGAATACCAGTAGGCGCCCGCCTTGGACCAGGTAGTGCCGTAAAACGCCTCGGTCACGGTGGTCAGGCCGTCCAGCTCCACACCCTTCAGCCCCATGCCCTCCATGAGGGCCCGGTAGCCATTGTAGGCCCCCCGGGTAGTCCAGTGGTGGTCGGTGGTGTAGTAGTCAAGGGCCTGGTCCCAGTCCCCATATCGCTTGCCGTCAATGCCGATCCAGTGGACGTTTTCGGTCCCGGCGGCTTGCTCCAGGACAGCCCCCTGGTCCCCCACGGGAGCCCCTTTTGGGAGGTATTCCTGGTAGACGTGGCTCTTGCCGGGGATGAGGGAAAAGTAGACGGGAACCTGGAGCTTCTCCCCCAGGGCGGCGACGTAGTCCAGGTTTTTGTCCACCTGTGCCTGGTCAGGGGCGGGGTAGCCGGCAATGAGGAACCGACCGTCGGTGCCGAAGTAGACCCCATTGTTCTCGCTCTTGCCTGAAAGTTTTTCGGCTCCGGCTTTCAGGCCGATCCACTTGTCCCGGAGGGGAAACTGGTCGTTTACATAGGCCTCAAAATCCTTCATAAACGCCCCATTAAAGAAGTTGCCCGACTTGCCAAAAAACGCCATGGAGCCAAAGTCGGGGGCAGGCAGGCTCTGAAGGACACGGTTCTCGTTGGGGGAGAAGGTCTGGTCGGGCAGAATCAGGTGCCAGACCAGGAAAAGGCCCAGAAACCCGCAGAATAGGGCGGAGATGAAAATACTGTACTTTTTACTCATGTCGGCATCTCCTTAGAAGCGGAAATAGAGGAAGGGATTGTAGGTGGCGTCCACCAGATAGGCGGTACAGAGGACCAGCCCGGCCATGAGCAGACCGGGAAGGGCCACCTTGCGGGCGGTCTCGCCGCTCTTCTGCCACAGGGTCTTTGCCAGGGGCAGGCAGGCCGCTGCGGCGATCAGGAGCATGGGCAGGTAGCTGAGGAAGTAGTACCCGTCCACGGGGGAAGAGGCTCCGGCCCCCATGCCGAACATAGCCTTCAGATAGGCACCCAGGTGGCCAAAGTCCTCGATGGCGAAAATGGCCCAGCTCACCAGCACCAGAAAGAGGGTGTAAATGTGCCGGATGGCCTGGGGGAGCTTCTCCAAGACCTTCAGCAGGCCGCCCTTCTCCAGAATGAGCAGAACGCCGAAGTAGAGACCCCAGAGCAGGAAGTTCCAGCTGGCCCCATGCCAAATGCCGGTGAGACCCCAGACGACAATGAGGTTAAAGAAGAGCCGCCCCTGACTTACCCGGTTGCCCCCCATGGGGATGTAGACATACTCCCGGAACCAGGTGCCCAGAGAGATGTGCCACCGCCGCCAGAAATCGGTGATGGACTGGGCAATGTAGGGGTAGTTGAAGTTGGGCAAAAATTCAAAGCCCAGCATCCGCCCCAGGCCCACCGCCATGTCGGAGTAACCCGAAAAGTCGAAGTAGAGCTGAAGGGCGAAGGCAATCACGCCCAGCCAGGCCCCCCCCGCGGTGAGGCTCTCTGCCGGCATGGCCTTGTAGGCGTCCCAGAGCTGGCCCAGGTTATTGGCCAGCAGGACCTTTTTCGCCATGCCAACCACAAAGATCTGCACACCGGAGGCGAATTTCTCGGTAGAATGGTCCCGGTGGTCGATCTGGTCTCCCAGGTCCTTGTACTTGATAATGGGACCGGCGATGAGCTGAGGGAAGAGGGTAACGAAGGTACCGAAGTTGACCACACTCCGCTGGGCCTTGGCGTCCCCACGGTAAACGTCAATGGTGTAGCTCATGGTCTGGAAGGTGTAGAAGGAGATACCGATGGGCAGACGCAGGCCCAAAAGGGGCATGAAGCCCAGACCAATGGCGGCCAGGCTCCCCGCGATAAAGTCCCAGTATTTAAAGAAAAACAGAAGGGCCAGATTGAAGACCACCGACTGGGCCACCGCCCATCGGGCCTTTTTGTCGTTGCCCTGGGTCTTGGCCTTCTCTACCATCAGACCGTGGGTGTAGTCGATGGCGGTGGAGAGGAACATGATGAGGATATAGATGGGCTCCCCCCATCCGTAGAAAATGAGGTTAAAGACCAGCAACACGGCGTTGCGCCACTTGAGGGGGGCGATGTAGTAAATGAGCAACACCGCCGCCAGGTAGAAAAACAGAAACACAGGGGTGGAAAAGACCATCGTTTCTCCTCCATATCATTTGAATTCGAACAACTTAGTATATCAAACGCCAGGTGATTTGTATAGACGTTTCTCCTTCCAAAAAGTTCCCCTGAAACCGGGACCGAACCCACGTTTTTCGGGCTTTGGCTACCAAAAGTCTGTCAAGCTGATTTTGGGGGCCAAATGGGGGTGCCCGCATTTTCTTTTCCACAAAAAGCCCCCGTCCTCCCAAAAGAGGCGGGGGTTCTTTTATTCCTCGCTGAAGGTGTCGTTGGTATTGTAATGCTCCACAAAAACCGAAAGCTTGTGGAGAAATTTATCCCGCCAGGCGGGGGCGTTGGCATCCTTGATCCAGGCAATGGTGGCCTCCATATACAGGTCCTCCTCCAGGTCCAAAAAGACCACCGTGGGCGGGTAAATGCGCCGCATCCCCTCCTGGCAGATGGAAAAGCCCAGGCCGGCCTCGATGAGGGACAGGGCCTGGGTGGAGGCGTGCATCTGCTTGACCTCCAGAGCGGGAGCCTGCTCCTTGACGATGCGGTGAATGGTGGTATCAATGGTTAGCAGGGGCTGACCGTACCACTGAAGGGTACTCAGGGGAATGGGCCCGTTCACCATGGTGGCTGGATGTCCCACGGGGACCACCAGCTTCATGAGGTTGCGGCTGATCAGGAGGGTGTCCAACCCCTTCTTGTCCCCCAGGCTGTGCCCCTCGGTGAGGATGATATCCAGCTCGTTCTCCTTGAGTTGCTGAAAAATATCGTCCTGCAACCCATCCGTCACGGAAAAACGGATGTCCGGCATTTCGGCGGACATATAGGAGATGAGGGCCGGGAGAAACTTGGTAAACTGAAAGGTGGCCACACCGATGCGAACCTCTTTCATAATGGCACTCTGGGCGTTCTTGGAAATGGCGGCGGCAAAGAGGGCCGCCTTGTCGTTTGCTGCCTTGATGGCCTCCGCGTAGGGTAAAAATTGCTTGCCCAGGTCGGTCAGGGCCACCGCATGCTTACTGCGGTGAAAAAGCTGAAACCCCAGCTCATTTTCCAGCATGACGATGTTCCGGCTCAGGGAAGGCTGGGTGATAAAAATATCCGCCGCCGCCTTGGTAAAGTTCAGCCGCTTCGCAAGCGCGCAGAAACTTTCGATCAAAACATAGTTCAACAGCCTGCCTCCTTATAAAAAAAACGCATTGCCATAATTGGAAATACCGATTTCCCTTTTTCGACCTGTCTTTGTATAATATAAACAAGAGAAGAGGTTTTCGACAACTTCATCCAGTTAAAAATAGTCGAAAAAATCTGTTTTCAGTATATTCTATTTGTGGCACAAAGTCAAATTGCATCAAATGGAGATATTGGAAAACTCGAAGATGCCTTTTTTCAATCCACATGACCAACAGGGATCATAAAAAAGGAGGCTCACAGAAAACGATGAATTACGATTTTGACACCCTGGTTGACCGGGACATCGCCGTCCGAGGCACCGGCAAGTACAGCATCATGCATGACTCAAAGGGAAACCGTCCCCCAAAGGGGACCGTCCCTCTTTCCGTGGCTGATATGGAATTCCGCACCGCCCCCTGCGTGGTGGAGGCCCTGCGGTCCGAGGTGGACTTCGCCCTGTGGGGCTACCACATGGTCACGCCCAGCTACCGGGAGGCTTGCTGCCGGTGGATGGAGACCCGCCACAGCTGGACCGTCCAGCCCGAGTGGATCGTCCCCATCGAGCAGGTGGTCCCCTCTCTCTACGTCGCTCTGTGGGCCTTCACCGACCCCGGCGACGGTGTCATCGTCCAGACCCCCGCCTACCACCATTTTATCGGCGCCACCGAGCACACCGGCCGCAAGGTCCTGGAAAACCAGCTCCTGGTGGATGAAAAGGGACATTACACCATTAACTTCGATGACCTGCGGGAAAAGGCCAAAGAGGCCAAGATGATGTTCCTCTGCTCCCCCCACAACCCCAGCGGCCGGGTCTTTACCCTGGAGGAGCTCCGCCAGATCGGTGACATCTGTCTGGAAAACAACGTCCTGGTGGTAGCCGACGAGGTCCACCACGACCTCATCCAGAAGGCCTACACCCACCACGTCTACGCCTCCATCGGTGAGAAGTACGCTCAAAACTGTGTGGTCTGTACCTCTTTGAGCAAGACCTTCAACCTGGCCGGCCTGTGCTTCGCCTCCATCATCATCCCCAACCCCGACCTGCGGGCCAAGTTCCAGAGCACGATGTCCACCCGGGGCTTCAAGCACACCAGCCGCTTCGGTCCCGTGGCCCACGAGGCTGCTTACCGTGAGGGCGGCGAGTGGCTGGACCAGCTCATTGACTACGTCAAGGGCAACTACGACTACTTCAAGGCCTTCATGGCCCAGCACTTCCCCAAGGTGGTCGTCACCGAGCTGGAGGGCACTTATCTGGCCTGGTTCAACTGCACCAGCTTCGGCCTGAGCGACGAAGAGATGCGGGACTTCCTCACCGACGAGTGCCTGCTCTACCTGGACAATGGCTATGAGTTCGGCTCCGCCGGCTCCGGCTATCAGCGTATCAACCTGGCCTGCCCCAGAAAGATCCTCACCGATTCCCTGGACCGCCTCTACGCCGGGGCCAAGGCCCGGGGGCTGGCCGACAATGCAAACTAAGGAGGTGCAACAATATGTTACTTGATGAAGTGAAGCCTTATTTGCCCGAGGTTATCGCTTGGCGGCGCGATATCCATCAACACCCGGAACTCGGGTTTCAGGAATACCGCACGTCTAAGCTGGTTGCGGACAAGCTGACTTCTTTTGGGTTGGAAGTCAAAACTGGTTTCGCAGATACCGCTGTTCTTGGCATTCTGGATACCGGTCGTCCCGGTAAAGTGATTGCTCTCCGAGCCGACATGGATGCCCTGCCCCTGCAGGAGCTGAATGACGTTCCCTATCGTTCAGAAAACGATGGTATCTGCCATGCCTGCGGACACGATGCCCATACCGCCAATCTTCTGGGCGTTGCCAAATATATCAGCGAACACAAAGATGAATTCTGCGGAGTGGTTAAATTTTTGTTTCAGCCCGCCGAGGAAGGCCCTTGGCCAGGCGGTGCGAAAAAGGTTGTAGACTCCGGTGTCCTTGCTGATGCCGATTGTATTATCGGTATGCACAATATTATGGAAGAAGAAACCGGAAAGCTCATTGTTCGGTATGGCCCCGGCAACGCCAGTGGAGATGAATTTACCATTAAAGTTATCGGTGTCGGCTGTCACGGTGCGCGCCCACACACTGGACGCGACCCCATTATCGTTGCCTCGCAGATCGTGACCGCCTTCCAGAACATTATTAGTCGGGAACTGAACCCATTGAAATCGGCCGTTATTTCCTTCGGTTCCATCCACGGCGGTGCGGAAAATGGAACCAACATTATCCCCCAAGAAGTGGTCATGAAGGGGACGGTCCGCGCCCTGGAGCCTGAAGTCCGTGAGATGGTCCTAGCCCGCATGAAAGAAGTGGTAGAAGGTATATGTACCCTTAATCATGCTACATATACCTTTGATACAATTTTCAATGTTCCATGTCTCACCAGTGAAATTGGCCTTGTCTCACAAATCGAAGAGGCCTGTATTGACGTAGTCGGAAAGGAAAACGTACTCCATCGGGCTGAACCGGTCATGGGCTTTGAGGACTTCGCTTATTATACGCAGAACTACCACGCCGCGTTCTTCTATTTTGGTGGAAAAAATGAAAAAAAGGGTCTCATTCATAACGGCCACAGCCCTCACTATAATCTGGACGAAGACGCTTTGCAGTATTCCATGGCCGCATTCATCTCCGCAGTCAAAAAATTGATGGTCCCATAAACAAAACAACAGATATGAGAAGGGAGAGTACTCTACTATGGAAGAATTGAAATACTTGCAAATCGCAAATCACCCTGTCATGTGGTTAGTCTGTATTCCCGGCATCTTGCTGGTCCTATTCCAAGCGTTTCTCTTCACAAAAAAAGCCATCGCTACCGGTCGCCAGATTGGTCTAACAGATGATCAGTTCAAATCTGCTGCCAGAAGTTCCGCCATTGGTAGCATAGGCCCCTCTCTCGCAATCGTAGCCGGTATGATTGCCCTACTCAGTTCCATGGGCGGTCCCGTAGCTTGGATGCGACTATCCTACATTGGTTCCGTCACCTACGAACTCACCTCTGCCAGCAATGCAGCCGCAGCCGTTGGTTCTACCATTGGTACCAACAATATGACACAAGAAGCTTTTGCTTGTGGTGTTTGGGTTATGGTCATCTGCTGTTTAGGATGGATTATCACCTCCACTCTGTTCGCTGACAAGATGGAAGTTCTTAAAGACCGCGTCGCTGGCGACAGCAAGGTTAAGCTGGCCGTGATTGCCACCGCTGGCGGTATGGGTTCCTTCGGTTATCAGTCCTTTAATCGCGCCATTTCCCTCACCGGCATCGACCGCAACGGCATTGCCGTCATCGGTGGCTTCGTCGTCATGCTGGTTCTGGCTCTGATTGGAAAGAAGAGCAACGCCCCCAAATGGATCAAGAGCCTCGGTATGACCATCGCAATGTTTGCAGGTATGTTGGCCGCCGTTTTAATTCTGTGATAAATAATTATGCTAACAGGAGGTTCTTTATAATGGAAAATAGTACAAATGTTTTCAAGGGTAGCTTTATTCCATATGTGAACCATTGGGGCAAACGACTGAATTTTTTTGGTATTCTCTTGGCCTTCGGCCCTTGCATTGGTCTGATGCTTCTGGGTGTCTTTCCTCTTTGGGACGGCGTAATCTCAGGACTAATCGCCACCGTACCTATGGTTGTTTCCGCTTATTTTTATGAGCCAATCTCCTATTTTGCCATTCTGGGCGTACCTGGTACTTATATGTCCTTTCTTTCCGGCAACATTAACAATATGCGCGTTCCCTGTTCCTCCATGGCACAAGATGCCGCCGGTGTAGTAGAGGGTTCTGAAGAGGGCTCCATCATTTCCACCATCGGTATCGCCGTCTCGATCATGGTCAACATTGTTGTTCTGACTCTGGGCGTGGTAACCGGTTCCTATATTCTCAGCCAGCTTCCCCCCAGCGTGAGTGTGTCCTTGAATCTTCTGGTTCCCGCACTATTCGGGGCGATGTTTGCTAACCAAATTGTCAAGAAGCCCGCTTTGGCTTGGATTGCCGTTCCCCTTTCCCTGGGTTTAGTGTTGCTGGATAAATTTGGTATGCTGGCCTTCCTGCCTAGCAAGCTTATCACCCCTTTCATTATGCTGATCTGCGTCTTCGGCACCATCGGTATCGGCCTTGTTCTTGCGGAAAAGGGAAAAATCAAATAAACTGCAGATTACAATTTTCAAATATTACTTCTTAGTGAAGGAGAAAACACCGTGAAAAAAACTTTGCCATTCTGCCTGGACCATTTCAGCATCATCACTGATAAGCGCAGGCAGGCTTCCGAGGTCCTCAAGGGACTCGGCTTTGTAACCTCCGACACCCATAAGAACGGATCCACCCACTTTATTTTTGACAACACCTATTGTGAGGTTTTCTACACTGCCCACGGTGGGGATCTCAAGTGGCTGACCAACACCATCCCCGCGGGAAAGATGCCCCGGGTGGGTTCCTACCGGCTCAGCGTGGGCGGCAAGGACGCCTACAAGGTCCATGAGGCCCTGCTGGCCGGTAAGGTGGACGGCGTTGGGGACGTGAACCCCGTGTTCCGCCAGCCCGTGCGCTACGGCGAGGAGGCTGGGGAAGCCGGTTACCAGACCATTTTTGTCATCGGTCAAGAGCCCTTCACCGACGTGCTCTTCGGTGCCACCACCCATCTCAACAAAGAGTACATCGTAGGCCTGCCCAGCAAGTTCCGCCATGTGAACGGGGCCAAGCAAATTGCCTGCCTCACCTTCTTCTGTGAAGATCAGGAAACCTGGGACAATGCCGAGGCCAATATTGCCAAGGTGTATAACGCCATGAAGGAGGTCACAGACCAGGAGCACTGCCTGAACGCCGTCCAAATTTTGGACAAGACCTCCTATGAGGAGGAGTTCAACGTCCCCTGCCCGGAGAGCGGCCATTTCCCCGCCGTGGCGGCCACCTTCTCCGGCTGTGTCCTCCACTATGTGGAGGAGCAGGCTGACGACTGGGGCTTTAACCACTTCCGGAAGGACGGAAAACTCTACGTGGATACCCGTGCCGATCTGGGCATCTTCCTCATCTTTGAGCCGTAAATTAGGAGGCAATCAACATGTCCAACGAAATTAACAAAATCAATTGGGACCTGGTTCGGGAAATGAGCGCCCAGTACGGCCATATTGTCCCCAACATGCGCTTCGGTGAGTTCAACGTCGTACCCAATGGGTCCAATTTCGCCCCCGGCGTGGATATGACTCCCAAGTGGAACATCCCCGAGAAGATTCTTATTAACACCACGGTTACCGGCGGCTTCTTCAACAAGCACTGGAACCCCAACCATCCCATTACTACCAAGGAGATCTACGAATCCCTGCGGGCCAGCTGCCTGGCCGGCGCTCCCATGGTCCATGTGCACGTCCGGGACGCCCAGGGCTTCAATGGCCTGGATCTGGACCTGTATCACGAGGTCCTCGACCCCCTGAAGGCGGAGTTCCCCGACGTGGTCGTGGACGGTTGTGTGGTGTCCTACAAGGAAGGCTATTGGGACCGCATGATCGAGGTATTTGAGCAGGGCCTGCTGGACACCACCCCCATTAACACCACCGCCAACTATGCCAGCGACCGCCTCTTCGCCCCCTATCCCCACCACATTATTGAAAAATGTGAGCTGGTCCAGAAGTACCACGTCCATCCCCAGCTGGCCGTCTTTACCGATGGAGACGTGGACAACGCCTACCGCTACCTTATCGCCCCCGGCCTGTTGGAAAAGCCCTATACCTGGTGCGTGGTCCCCGGCCTGCCCGGCTGCAGCCCCACCAGTAGCCCCGACATCATGATCGAGAGCGTCATGCATCTGGTCCACCGCATCCGGGAGATCTCCGACCAGCGCATCATGGTCTGCTCCGGCGGCCGCGGTAGTAGCTACATGGTCACCCTTGCTCTCATCATGGGCCTGGATATTCGTGTCGGCATGGAGGACACCATCTGGAAGTGGCCCCACAAGGACGATCTGATCGAAAGCAATGCCGAGTGCTTCCAGAACTTTAAGACCATCGCCCACCTGTTGGGCCGGGAGGTCTACACCGCCCCGGAGCTCCGCCAGGCTATGGGCCTCGAGTCCAGAACGTAAAAGCGCGTTTCTCCTTACCCCAAGGGGCCTCTCAGTGAGAGGCCCCTTGTGATTTTTACTATATTTCCCCCTCCTATTTTGGTTGAATTGCCAATTCACTTTTGGGAAGTAAAGTGCTATTCTAAGACCATCAACCCCGCCAGGAAAGGACGCTCATCATGGCTCATCTCAACCGTTCCGCTGAATATTCCTACTTTAGCTTTACCTACTTTTTTGGTAAGGCTTATTTCGGTTTGGCTGGAAATGGTTGTGCTTGCTTTTGACGGGGTCAAAAGATGTTGCGCAGTACGGTCCACAGCCTTACCGGCTGTGGACCTTTTTTATTGAAATTTACACCATTTAGGAGGAATATATCATGATTGTCATTCTGAAACCCAATCCCAACCGGGACCAGCTGGACAGCCTCATCGCCTGGCTTCAGGAAAAGGGTGTGGTCATACACACCAGCGTGGGCGAACACAGCACCATTCTGGGCCTGGTGGGTGACACCTCCCAGCTGGACGCCGACCTCATTGCCGCGCTGGACATCGTAGAGGGTGTGCGGCGAATCCAGGAGCCCTACAAAAAGGCCAACCGGAAGTTCCACCCAGAAGACACTGTGGTCCAGGTGGGCAACACCCAGGTGGGCGGCGGCAACCTGACCCTCATGGCCGGGCCCTGCTCGGTGGAGTCCGAGGAGCAGGTGGTGGCCATTGCCAAGGCGGTAAAGGCGAGCGGTGCCACCCTGCTCCGGGGCGGTGCCTTCAAGCCCCGGACCTCCCCTTACTCCTTCCAGGGCCTGGGGGCCATGGGCCTGGAGTTCCTGAAGGTGGCCCGGCAGGAGACCGGCCTGCCCATCGTCACCGAGCTGATGGACATGAGCCAGCTCCCCCTCTTCAAAGATGTGGACCTCATCCAGATCGGAGCCCGGAACATGCAGAATTTTGACCTTTTGAAGGCGGTGGGCCAGCAGGACAAGCCCGTGATGATCAAGCGGGGCATGTCCGCCACCTATGAGGAGTGGCTTATGAGCGCCGAGTACGTCATGGCTGGCGGCAACCCCAACGTCATCCTCTGTGAGCGGGGCGTACGTACCTTTGAGACATACACCCGCAATACTCTGGACATTACCGCTATCCCGGTCCTGCGAAAACTCACCCATCTGCCGATCATCATCGACCCCAGCCACGCCGCCGGAAAGAGCTGGCTGGTGGATCCTTTGGCCCGGGGCGCGGTGGCCGCCGGTTGCGACGGTCTGCTCATCGAGGTCCACAATGACCCCGCGACGGCCCTGTGCGACGGTCCCCAGTCCCTGAGACCCGAGGTCTTCGATACCCTGGCCAGGAAACTGCTGACCCTCCACGAGACCATGAAGACCCTTGAGGGCTGATCGATGAAAATTGGAATCGTCGGCCTGGGGCTCATCGGCGGCTCCATGGCAAAGAGCGTCAAGGCCCGTACCGCCCACACCGTCTGGGGCGTAGACCTGAACAGCGAGACCATGACGATGGCCCGGATGTGCGGGGCCATCGACGGCCCCCTGACGGAGGAGAACCTGTCTCAGTGCGACCTCATCCTGGTGGCCCTCCGCCCCGGCGCGGCCATTGACTGGGTGCGGGCCAATGCGGGTCACATCGCCAGTTCCGCCATCCTGGTGGACCTGTGTGGGGTAAAGCGGGTGGTGGTGAAGGCCATCGCCCCCATCGCTGCGGCCCACGGCTTCGCCTACATCGGCGGCCACCCCATGGCGGGTCGGGAGCGGGGCGGCTTCACCGCCGCCACCGACGACCTGTACGTAGGGGCTTCCATGATCCTCACCCCGGACCAGCGGACCGACATGCAACTTTTGGAGTCTCTGAAGGTCTTTTTCCTGGACGTTGGCTTTGCCCGGCTCACCTTCTCTGACCCGGAGGAGCATGACCGCATCATCGCCTTTACCTCCCAGCTGGCCCACATTGTCTCAAGCGCTTACGTGAAATCGCCGGAGGCCCAGCGCCGCCGGGGCTTTTCCGCCGGGAGTTTTCAGGACATGACCCGGGTGGCCCGGCTGGATGAGGATATGTGGACCGAACTTTTTCTGGATGATGCCGACTATCTCACCGGGGAGTTGGACGTGCTCATCGGCCACCTCACCCAGTACGCCGATGCCCTGAAGGCCAAGGACCCCGAACTCTTGCGTGCCCTGCTGAAGGACGGCCGGGAAAAGAAAGCCTCCGCCGGGGGCAACTAAAACAAAGGAGTGCTTCCCATGAACTCCCCCCAAACAATTCAAGTGAATACCGGCGTACCCTACGCCATTTCCATCGGCTCCGGCCTGCTGGACCAGGCGGGGGAGCGGCTGAAGCCCGTCCTGCCCAGGGCCACCCGCCTTTTCGTGGTGACCGATAGCAACGTGGGAGCCCGGTACGCCGACCGGCTGTTGAACAGCCTGACCACCGCCGGGTTCCTGGTCCATTGCCACACCGTCCCCGCCGGGGAAAGCACCAAGTGCCCCGCCCGACTCACCGAGCTCTGGGAGGCTATGATGGCCTTTGGCCTCACACGGACCGACGGTGTGGTGGCCCTGGGCGGTGGCGTGGTGGGGGACCTGGCGGGCTTCGCCGCCGCCACCATCCTGCGGGGGGTAGACTTCATCCAGATTCCCACCACCCTTCTGGCCCAGGTGGACTCCTCCGTGGGCGGTAAGGTGGCCATCGACCTGGACCACGGCAAGAATTTGGCAGGGACCTTCTGGCACCCCAGGGCCGTCCTCATGGACCCTGCGGTTCTGGACACCCTCCCCCTGCCCGTGTTCATGGAGGGCATGGCCGAGGTGGTGAAATACGGCTGTATCTTTGACCGGGACTTCTTTGATTTCCTGGTGAAGCGCCCCTCCCGCCGGGAATTGATGGCCGATATTGAACACATTCTGTATACCTGTTGCGAGTTAAAACGGAGGGTAGTTGAACAAGATGAGCGGGACACCGGGGTGCGGATGCTTCTGAACTTCGGTCACACCCTGGGCCACGCCTACGAGCTGGCGGGCCACTACACCGAGTGGAGCCACGGCGCGGCGGTGGCCGCCGGGATGTGCGCCGCCGCCCAGGTTGGGATGGGGTTGGGCCTCACACCCCCGGAGGCGGTGGAGGCGGTGATGGAGGCGGTGGCCGCCCTGGGCCTGCCCACCGCCATCCCCTGCTCTTTGGAGGAGTACGCCGCCGCCATCGGCCTGGACAAAAAAGGGGTCGGGACGGACATCTCCCTCATCGTCCTGGAGGACATTGGCCATGCCATGGCCTACAAGATGCCCAAGGACAAGCTCCTGGCACAGCTGGAAGCCCTGTGCGGAAAGTGAGGACCTTATGAACGTCACCATTCAACCGAAAAAACTGGCTGGGACCGTCACCCCGCCCCCCAGCAAGTCCATGGCCCACCGGGCCGTGCTGGCCTCTATGCTGTCGGGGAGCGGGTGCCTGACCTCCCATTCAGCCTGGTCCCAGGATCTTTTAGCCACCAGCCGGTGCGTGGCCGCCCTGCAGCAGGATGTCTCCCGGGATGGGCTCCCCTTCCTGGACT